>JAWAPV010000138.1:0-1550 GCA_038894255.1 Bathyarchaeia archaeon | reverse complement strand
TCGCCGTGAAATGCTTGATTAAGGCGTTGGAAGCTAGGCAGCTTCCGCCAAGAATTAAGATAGCTGTGATTTCTTCTGAAAACAAAAAGATGGAAATGCTTGCAGACGAGAGGATTGAAGAGATAGCAAAAGAGTTGGGTTTGGGCAAGTGAAAGAGGGATGAGTGATAAGTACACTGTTGCGCGCATTACGAAAGAAAACGAGCATTTTGAAATCCTTGTCAAACCACAAAAAGCTTTAGACTACCGCGCAGGCAAAATAGCTGGAATAACCGAAGTTCTTGTTGCCGAAACCATATACTCCGACGCAAACAAGGGCACGCGGGTTTCAGAAGAAAGTCTACGCAAGGCTTTCGGAACAACAGACCCGCTCAAAGTGGCAGAGATAATACTGAAAACAGGCACGTTACAGCTTACAACTGAACAACGAAGAAAAATGGTTGAAGAAAAAAGAAGACAAATCATAGACTTCATTTCAAGAGAAAGCGTCGACCCCAAAACGAACCTGCCTCATCCGCCGATGCGCATAGAAAACGCCATGGAGCAGATACACTACCCGATAGACCCGTTTAAGCCCGTTGAGGAGCAAGCCAAAGAAATAGTTAAACTTCTTAGAACAATCTTGCCCTTGAAAATGGAGCAGATTTCCGTAGGCGTCACGATACCTGCACAGTACTCAGCGAAAGCCTACGGTTCCATAAAGGGCTTTGGAACAATTAAGCGGGAAGAGTGGCGCGCAGACGGCTCATGGTACGGGGTTCTAGAGATGCCAGCAGGCTTATATGCCTCGTTGATAGAAAAGCTTGGAGAAATAACGAAAGGAAATGGAGAAGCAAAAATAATCTCGTAACAGAGAACGTGTTTACATTGGAAAGTGTTGGAGTGTGATGTTGTGCCAACGTTCTTTGAACCAAAAGAGGTTGTAACCCCAGGAGACCTGCTGGCTGAAGGTGACTACATCGCAGGCGAAAACACTTATTCAGAGAATAAGAAGATTTTTGCCTCGCGCACTGGGCTTGTGGAGTACGACAACAAGAAGGTTAGCGTGGTGGCGCTGAAAGCCTTTTACGTGCCAAAAGTTGGAGACCTTGTCATAGGAACAGTCTCCGACGTGGGTTTCAACGGTTGGACAGTTAACATTAACGCTCCGTATCCCGCGTTTCTGCGGCCTTCCGACGTTTTAAGTAGATCCTTTAAGCCGCAGAAAGACGATCTGTCTCAGGTTCTTAATGTGGGAGATTTGATTGTTGGGAAAGTTATTTCTTTTGACAGGACGCATGATCCTCAGCTTACCGTTGCCGAGCCAGGACTCGGAAAAATAACCCGCGGGCAGATTATGGAAGTTACTCCGACAAAGATTCCCCGCGTGATCGGCCGAAAGGGTTCCATGATTTCCATGATTAAGCAGGAAACTGGCTGCCAAATTATTCTTGGGCTTAACGGAATTGTGCTTATTACTGGAAAAACTGTTGAGGATGAGCAGAGAGCCATGATGGCAATTCAGAAGATTGAGGAAGAGTCTCACACAAGCGGTTTGACAGACCGTATTAG
>JAWAPV010000137.1:0-3894 GCA_038894255.1 Bathyarchaeia archaeon | reverse complement strand
AAGTTTCTGTCGAGAGACCCCGGGGCCAGAGACTGGTTTCCGCTGTGGTTTCAGTCCCTGGCGTCCTACATTCCGATTGTCGAAAAGAAGCTGGCCTTCAACCCGGTTCTGCAAAAGTGCAGAGATTATTGGCAGTCTCCTGAAGCCTTGTGTTGCCATCATGCGTTCTGCTTCGAATATCGTGGTTTGAGGTAACGCGGTAACGACTTCTTCTGACATGAGCTGAGCCACGGTGACCGTGCTTAACCGGTCAGCGAACAAGATGGCAAGGTCTCTTTCAGTTATTATCGCCTTAATGCGGTTTTCCGCGTCGACAACTGGTAATCCGCCAAGGTTGGCTGTCGTCATTAGCTGTATTGCTTCACTTATTTTTGCTGAGCTTTTGATAGAGACCACTTTCTGGGTCATAATCAGCCTTATCGGCTCGTTTATGGCCTTGAAGAAGTTGCCGTCATACTTCGACTGTACTATTTCGAATTTTTTTCCGCCGCCAAGATAGTCAATTATGTCGGTTGCTGTAACGATTCCCTCTAAAGCTTTGGTTCCAGAGTTGATGATGGGCACGCGGCGGAAACCTTTCTCACACATTATTTTGATTGTGTCGTAAATCGGGGTGGTTTGGGCTATCGCAGTGACGGGACTCTTGGCAACAGTAAGTATCTCGCCTTCATGCTTTTTGGAAAGATGAACCCTTAAAGAGACGTGACCTTTATCGCGTAATGTTCTTCGATAACTTTCTTTAACCAACATCCCACTCTCATCTGATTAGCATCTTAATAACGTCTTCACGGTCAATTATGCCCACAAGCCTTCCTTCTTTGTCTTTTACAGGAACTCTACCGACATTCTTTGAAACCATTACTTTGGCTACCCTAATCATCTTTATGTGAGGTTCAACAGCCACCAAGTTAGTCTTCATAACCGCAGATATTTTTGGAGAAGAGCGGTGTCTGCCTTTTTTGGCTTCAAACGTTGGCATCATAGCGCTGCTTTCGAGAAGGTCTTTTTGCGTAACAATGCCAACTAGTTTGCCTCTATCAACGACGGGTATACCTGCAAGTCTTTTTTCCTGCATTAAACGCCAAATGTTGTCTATCTCGTCGTCTGGCGAGCAGTAAACTACTTTTTTGGTCATTACTTCAGAAGCTTCTTTAAGAAATTTTTCGGGGTTTGTTTTGATTAGCGGTTCAATGTAATTCTCAAGACCTACAACGCCCATGTATGTTTTGTCCTGGGCCGAAACTACGACAGGGGCAAGCCAGACGTCTACTTTAAGCATTGCCTTTACTGTTTGGTTCACATCGTCATCCATTGTAGCCACGTGTTTTGCTGGGGTCATTATCCCTTTCACTCTTATGGGTGATTTTGAAGAGGAGATGGTCATTATGTCGCGCCGCGAAACTTTGCCCAACAGTTTCTTGTCTCGGTCGGTTACTGGCAGAATTCGCAGGTTGAGGTCGCGTATTGTGGCTCGGGCTTTTGTCGCTAGGTCGTCTTCGTAGATAAATGGGTGTTTTGGGTCCATGATTTCTTTGACGAGCAAAAAGCCTTTACTCCTCGGTTTCTTCTAGCTCTATTCTGCAGTCTTCGCAGAGAAGTTCTCCGTTTACCTCTTGGAGGTCGTCTGACCAAACGCCACAACGGTCGCAGTAACCTGAAAGCGGTGTTGGCTCTTCTTCTTTTTCGGTTTCTTTTTCTTCAGCGGTTTCGCTTTCATTTTCGTTTTCGATGCGCGCGCGTTCTTGGATGGTTTCAAGCAGTTCGGGCATAACGCCTAAGACGTCTTTGCTGGAAAGCACTCCGGTTACTTGGCCTTTGTAAATCACGCCCAGCCTTCTGATGTTGAGGCGGTTCATCATTTTAGCTGCTTGGCTTATTGTGGCGTCAGGCTCAATTGTTATCAACGGAGCCGTCATAACCTTTTTTGCTTTAACCGCTTCTGGTTTGAGGTTTTTAGCTACCACTCTGACGACAAGATCCCTTTCAGTTATTATTCCAAGCGGTTTCCCGCTTTTTCCAGTCACTATTATGCATCCGACGTCATGTTTTTCCATAAGTTTTGCGACGCGGTCTGTTGAAGCGTCTTCGCTTATGGTCATCGCTGGGCTGCTCATGACGTCTCTTACCAGCATTTTTGATCTTAATCCGAGGTCTGCCATCTTTTCAGCCACGCATTACTGTCTTTACAGAGGAGTTATGGGCTTCACTCAAGTCAAAATATACATCCCGCATTTAAAAGTTGCCATGTTCCACAGTTTTACCCAATTTTAAAAGGCAAAGTCAAATTTTATTAACATCATAAACCTAAACAACACTTCGGCCTTTGGAAGGAAAAGCCTTGCTAAAAACAAACATGAACAAACTTGTGAAACTGTCCGTGATGGGCGAAGTAGTAAGCCCCGTAACAAGATCAGTATACACCATCTCAGCACACGGGAAACCCATGGTTTTGCCAAGCGTCGGCGGAATAACATACAACGTGAGAGTTGGCGACCCAGCCTGCGGCTGGGAAGCTGACCACGTTGAGCCGGGTGTAAGCCTTGAAAACCGCGAAAATGACCCTCGTTATGGGCAAGCGGCGAACACCGCTCTTAACGTGCTTGCGTGTGTGGGAAACGAGGCTTTGGTTGTTTCGGGAGAGGCGAAGGGCGCGAAGGGCGTTGTCACCGGGAAGCATGGCGGTATAGAGCATGTCCTTGCGGATTTTAAGCCAGAGTCGCTTGAAAAGATGGTGCATGGAGACAAGGTGTTGATTAAGGCTTTCGGTTTGGGCTTGAAGTTGCTGGATTTTCCAGACATAACGGTAATGAACATGGATCCAAAATTTCTTATGGCGCTTAAACCGAAACCAAAAAACGGCAAGCTCGAGGTTCCTGTGGCACGCGTGATTCCTGCTGTTTTGATGGGTTCGGGGCTGGGGCAAGCGCAGACATACTCAGGAGATTATGACATACAGCTTTTTGATGATAAGTCGATAAAGCGTTACAAGCTTGACACTTTAAGGCTTGGCGATTTGGTTGCCATAATGGACGCAGACCACACCTATGGAAGAATTTACCGTCAAGGCGCGGTTTCAGTAGGCATTGTTGTGCACACCAACTGCGTTTCCGCGGGACACGGACCAGGAGTGACAACTCTTTTCACGTCGTCTAAAGGCTTGATTGTCCCAAAAATTGACGCGAAAGCCAACATCGCTTCGATTTTGAAGTTGAGAACAGATATATAAGACAGCTTTTGCATTTAGATGAATAGTTAAAACTTGAATAGAGGTATAGGGAAGTTGCCTTTTAAGCGGAAAAGTCGAGGAAGATCAAAGGGCGGTAAAGGAAGCAGTGCTCCTGTTCAATGTGCCATGTGTGGCCAGCTGGTGCCGCGCGACAAGGCGAAGAAGGTTACGCGCAGGTCTTCGCTTGTTGACCCGCAGCTGGCTAAGGAGCTTCGCCAGAAAGGCGCGTATCTTTCTTCGGTTGTTGACACAAAGTATTATTGCGTTTCGTGCGCGGTGCACCGCGGGATTGTGAAGGTTCGGGCTGAAAAGGAGCGGCGGATGCGCACTCGGCCAAGAAGGTTCTAATTCTCATTTTTGCTTTTCTTTAGCTGCTTATATGCGTGTATGCTTCGCTGCAGAACGGTTAGGTGAGACAGCACCGCAAGCAAAATCATAGCCACATTCATCACTGTTGTGGGTTCCCAGAAAAGCGCGGTTAGGCTCGCGGCTGCAAGTATGAAGATGCGTTCAGCCCTTTCCGCCAGGCCAACAGACTCCATTTTTACTCCAGCGGCTTCGGCTCTTGCACGACTGTAGCTTACCAGCAACGCGCCAGCAATGGCTATTGAACCCCATAAGGGTTCGCAGAGTTTGCCCATGATTATTCCAATGTAGACTGCGGCGTC
>JAWAPV010000136.1:0-3912 GCA_038894255.1 Bathyarchaeia archaeon | reverse complement strand
AGGAAACCGTTGTTATGGTGGCGTCAAATGGGTATACGATGCGTCGCTGGATTATTGAGGTTTGGAGGCTGTTGGAGGCGGAGATGTTTCCGTAGATGACGATGAACCCGACGGAGACGCCTAGGATGACGGCAAAAGTCACTAAAGCAAGGTTCTCGGTTAGGAACATGATAACCAGTTGTTTGTAGGACATGCCTCTTACGCTCATTAGAGTTGCTTCGCGGCTTCTTTCTTTCATGGTGACGAAGCTTACAAGCGCGGTTCCCACCGAAGCCGCAAGGATAGCAAACAAAATGCCAAGTCTCTGAGCGTCCAGAACGCCCACGGTAACCACATCCGCCTGCTTCTCTTCCCACTTCTCAGCAAAAGAATCAACGCTATTGATTTTCAATCCTAAAGCGCGTATGGCTTCTGCGACACCTGTCCCATTTGTGCCTCTCTCCAGTTTCAATAATATTCTCGCGTAGGAGGAGGTCTTCGCCGTACTGCTTAAGTCATTGTAAAGCTCTTTGGAAACGAAAGACCAGAAATACGCGTTTGAAGTGGACAAACTGATGATGCTTGATTGCTGTTCTATCGAAGGCCCAAAAAACCCAACAACAAACAGTCTACTCAAGTTGCCTTCTCCTTCTAGGGCGATTTGGTCGCCGAGTTTTAGGTCAAGGTAGTCTGCAAAGGTTCTTTCCAAAATGATTGCGCTTTTGTTTTCGGAAAGTTTGGCAAAAGCAGCTTCTGCAGAGCTTCCACTAAACCATTCACTTTCATAATAGGCCGCTTTAAGCCACGACTGGGGTTGCACAGCTTTAAGGCTGGCTCGGAAGCCGCCTGGGAAGGAGGAAGAAAAGGAGTATTCTATTGTTGCGTTTTCGATCCCGCTGATGTTTCCTAGAATGGCTGAAAAAACGTTTTCAGCTTCTTCTGGACGCGCTACGTAAACGCTTATGTCGGCTCCAACAGACACGTAGGTGCTTCTGACGTTGAAGTCTTGTTCGCTGGCCAGCTGCCCAGAAACCTGCACGCTGTAGCTTACAATAAGCGCAAGCAGAAAGGCTATTGCTGCTGAACGCGCAGGGTTTCTTCTCACGTTTTTAGTTGCCAACGCACCGAGGTCGCCTAAAGACTTTGCAACCTTAGTTACCAGTTCCTGAAACTTTAAAGAGCCTTCAATGAAGATTTTGCAGGCGCCCCAGAAAAACAGCAGCGGACCTATATAATTTAAAATGCCGTCGATGAGAAGAACAGGGATGGCCAGTAGTATGAGGAAGAAGTTTACGCCTGTGAACACTGTTCTGGTGATTAGTGTTGTCATGTTGATGCCAAGGATGTAGATTATTATTTTGTAAGTTCCAAGCAGAAAGGCAATCCAAGGGGTTCTCTTCTTGTAAGGTTTCACTGACTCGACATATAGGTATTCTCTAAGCGCCTCTACAGTTGGAAGCTGCGAGGCCCGTTTGGCCGAGCTGTATGTTGAGAGAATGGCGATTACTGCGCCGAAGATTATTGTGAAAGCTACGGTGTAGGGGCTTATCAGCTGAGGACTGAGAAGAGCTTCAAAGCCAAGTTTGGTGAATAGAGGCATGAGCAGGAAACCAAAGAGCACTCCGAGGGCTCCGCCTATTAAACCCAGCAGCAGAGTTTCTGTTAGGAACATCCATTGGATTTGGTTTCGAGAGAACCCTTTTGTAAGCAATAATCCAATTTCGCGTCTTCTCATGTTGAAAGAGACATCTGAAACAGTGGTGCCCATGTACCATGCCATGAAGAAAATTGGAAGCGAAACAAACGTGAATGCCATTCTTATGGCTATCGACTTTATGGAAAAGTAAACAAGAACCCATTCAAGGTTGTTCTGAATGCTTGAGGATATAGCTGACAATGAAAGTTTGTTCTGAATTTGATATTCAAGCCCTCTAACGTTTTTAAGTGAAGTTTCCATGTCCCAAGGCGCTATCAGCGTGTCTCGGTTCACCTGAACCAGCAAAGCCGTGCTTACATAGTCTCTATAAGAACCCGCCCCATAAAGAACCTCAACCAGCTTTAGCATTGTTGCGTGCCAGTCAACAATGAAAAGGTTGTCGCTGCCAAACTCGGGATAGCTCATGTAGTAAAGCGCATAGTAAGAGCCGCTTGCGATTGCATAGGCTTTTTCATCGAGTTTGGCAAAGCCTTTCACGGTTAAGTTCCAAGCAACAGTAAGCGGGCTCGTTTGGTTTGACACAGAAAAGGTAAACAAAAACTGATAAGTCTCTCCGACCCTAATCTTGTTTGCAACAGCTGCTTTTTCCCAAACATAAGTCTCGTTAGCCGCAACTGCTTCAGGCTTGTTAATCCAACCCTTGTAGACAAGTGACGTGTTCTCTATTCCGACAACCGTCGAGAAAGCAGTGGTTTGCAGAGAATCATTTAACTTTACCTGTCCACCAACACGGCTGACAGTCTCAACATCTTTTACCCCTTCTACAGTCA
Source organism: Bathyarchaeia archaeon (assembly GCA_038894255.1). Classification (GTDB taxonomy): domain Archaea; phylum Thermoproteota; class Bathyarchaeia; order Bathyarchaeales; family Bathycorpusculaceae; genus JAWAPV01. Next base: position 1,446 of record JAWAPV010000136.1, on the reverse strand, counting down.
GAACTAACTTCTTCGCTTGGCTCATCTGAAGAAAATTGAGGTTAGCAAGTCTAACCACCATGTCAGAATAAACCCGTTCAAGATCTTGATCTAAAGCTTCTTTTGCAGTTGCACTTGCCTTGATGTCTACACCGGCAAAAAAGGTGGACGCCAACGCTATGCCTAACAAAAGCGCAAGAAAAAGTTTCCACGACCTAAAAACGTGCTTGACTGTATAAAAGAAGGACATGACAGCACCAGATTTTAATCTTACAGTTCAACTTTTAAACCTATTGCCCAGAACTATACTGACCTATTTATAAGGGAGCCTAAAAACAAAAACAGTCAATCAACTCAAATGAACAGCAGCGAAAGACCAGCAAATGAAGAAAGTAATCATAATAACGGGAACCCCATGTGTGGGCAAGACTTCCACAGCCAAAAAACTAGCCCGCAAACTGGACGCTCTATACGTGAACCTAACAGAATTAGCCGCCAAGAAAGGTTTTATCCTTAGAAAAGACGCAAAAAGAAACACGCTGGTAATAGACGAGAAAAGGCTGAAGCGGGAAATAGGCAAGGTTGTCCAGAAAACAGAAAAAAACGCAATCGTGGTAGATGGGCACTACGCCACAAACGTCGTTCCTACACGCCTAACTACGCACGTGTTTGTTCTGCGGCGCGACCCGGTGGAACTGAAAAAATTAATGGAGAAAGCTGGGTTTTCTGATAACAAGATGTGGGAAAACCTAGCTGCGGAAATACTAGACGTGTGCTTAATCGACGCCATAAACGTTTATGGGAGAGAAAAAATCTGCGAGGTCGATGTAACAGGCAGGACGGTGGAAGAAAACGTTAATGAGTTGTTGCACTTTTTGGAAGGAGAGAGGAAATGGCGCGTTGGAGTTGTGGACTGGCTGGGTAAGCTGGAAAGCGAAGGCGTGCTCAACAGTTATCTTAAAATTTAGCTAGCTTATCTCATGCTTGACAGTATTTTCTGTTTAGGCAACAAAAGGATTTTTCTTCGGTTCGCATAGGACTTGGCATGGTCGCTGAACTTTCTGCCGACAACTATGGGGTTAGCCAGCCCAACATCTTCAGAAGCCTTGTCAATGTTTATGATTAGGTTAACGCCGATGGTTCGGTTCCAGTCTCGCACCCAAACCCCATGCGCTACACGGCTTTTCTGAACAATCAAATCAAACCTTCTCATGACCCCGCTGTAGCCCTCCATCGCCGTCTTTTCAAGTTCAACCTCGTAGCCTTCTTTCCTAAAATAGCGAATGACGGCTTCCATTAAACCGCCAGAAGACTTTGCGCCCGCTTTCTCTTCCCCAGTCATTCTTTTTCCTTCTAAGCTAAAGAATTATTAGGCTTGAAAAAAGGAAAAGGTTTTCGGAAAAGGTCGGCTGAACGTGACCATTACGCATATAATTAGATGTGACAGATGCGGAGAACTCTTGCTGG
>JAWAPV010000135.1:0-3913 GCA_038894255.1 Bathyarchaeia archaeon | reverse complement strand
AACGTGGAAAAAATTGGTGTTGCTCCCACGCCAGTTTTGGCTTATCTGACTAGTAAGCTCGGGGCAGATGTTGGCGTTGCGGTAACTGCCTCCCATAACCCGCCGCAATATAACGGGCTGAAATTTTTTAATTCTGACAGTTCTTCTTTTGACGAGAAAAGTCAAGAAGAAATTGAAAAGATTATCGCATGTGAAAGATACCGGTTTGCAGATTGGCGTCAAGTTGGAAGGTCGCAATCGACAAATGCTGCTAACATGTATTTTGAAATGATAAAAAGGAAGATAGAATTGCGGAAGAACTGGCATGTAGTCGTGGACTGTGGCTGCGGCGCAACTAGCAGTTTTGCTGCAACTTTATTGCGAAGCTTGGGTTGCCGGGTCACCGCTATTAACGCTCATCCAGACGGGTTTTTCCCCGCCAGAAGCTCAGAACCAAACGCTGAAACCCTCGTAGATTTAGCCAAAACCGTGAAGCTGCTTGGCGCAGACGTTGGAGCGGCCTACGACGGTGATGGCGACAGAGTCGCTTTTGTTGATGAGAAAGGCGATTTTGTTGACTTTGACCGTGTTTTGGCCGCCTACATCGCGCATGTTGCAAAAAAGATGCAGCACGCCTCTTTTGTGACAAACGTCGAAGCTTCAATGAGTGTTGAAAAAGTAGCTCAAAAAAATAATGCTCGAGTCATAAGAACCAAAGTAGGCGACGTATTCCTTTCAGAAGCAATAAAAAAGTTTGACGCCGTTTTCGGTGGAGAGCCATGTGGAGCTTGGATACACCCCCAGTTTCATTTATGTCCAGACGGCATGCTTTCCTCAGCGCTTATGCTGAAAGCTTTGGAGGAAGAAGACAAAACCTTGTCTCAACTAGTGGCTGACATACAGCCATATCCAACGCTTAGAGCCAACACACGCTGCGAAGTTTTAGACAGAATCAAGGTTATGAAAGCAATCGAAGATGAGCTTAAAACAGTTTTTTCCGACTTTAAAGACTTTTCAACCATTGACGGCGCGCGCCTTGTCTTAAAAAACGGTTGGGTTTTAGTTAGAATGTCAGGCACGGAACCGCTAATCAGAGTAACAGTAGAGGGTGAATCGTTAAAAGTCGCAAAAGAAATAATGCAAGAAGCAATAAAACTAGCCAGAAAAGCTGGGAAGTGCAAGCAAAAATGAAAGCTGTTGTTTTAGCTGCTGGGGAAGGAGTAAGGCTTCAACCAATCACTACAACCAGACCGAAGCACTTGATAAAGGTAGGCGGAAAACCAATACTTGAGCACTGCTTAGAAGCGTTGAAAAATGCTGGAATAAAGGAGGCAGTGATAGTTGTCCACTACATGGCTGAGGCAATCCGCCAAAGTTTCGGCGACGGCGAACGTTTAGGTATGAAGCTTGAGTATGTAGAGCAGAAGGAAATCGTCGGAACAGGCAATGCCTTATTGTATGCTGAACCCTATGTGAAGGAAGAGTTCATGCTGGTTTACGGTGACTTGCTGTTCTCGGTTGAAGCCGTGAAAAAAGTTGTTGCCGCCCACCAAAAAGAGAAACCTTCAGCAACGATGGCGGTGGTTCCTGTTGAGAAACCTGAGAACTACGGCGTGGTTGAGCTGGAGAACGAAAAATTGGTTAAAAGAATTGTTGAAAAGGCAAGCAGGCAAGAGGCTCCAACAAACTTGGCCAACGCTGGCATATACGTTTTCCAGACTGACGTTTTCGAAAAAGCTAGAAAAATAACTGTCTCCTCGAGAGGAGAATGGGAAATTACCGACGCCATAACACTTATGGCAAAGGAAAACGAGGCGGTGTTAGCTGTAGAAATTTCTCAAAACGATTGGTTCGACATTGGAAGGCCATGGGATTTGCTTGAGGCAAACCGATGGGCGCTTACGAGAATTCGTCACAAAGTGGATGGAACTGTTGAAAAAGACGCTCATCTGGTAGGACCAGTAACCGTGGCCGAAACAGCGCGGATACGTTCAGGAGCCTACGTGGAAGGCCCAACATTGATTGAAGAAGGAAGCGACATTGGCCCGAACTGCTACATTCGCCCATACACCAGCATAGGCAGGCACGTGCGCGTTGGAAACGCTTGCGAAATAAAGAACAGCATTCTTATGGACGGCGTGCACATTGGTCATCTGTCGTATGTTGGAGATAGTGTTTTGGGCGAAAACTGTAATCTTGGAGCTGGAACAATAACGGCCAATTACAGGTTAGACGCGAAAACTGTGAAGATGATGGTTAAAAACAACTTAATAGACAGCGAGAGAAGAAAACTTGGCGCCATTCTCGGAGACAACGTTAAATCTGGAATTAACGCGCTTTTTATGCCTGGCGTAAAGGTAGGCGTCAACAGCTGGGTAGGCCCCAACGTCGTTGTGGAACGTGATTTGCCAAATGACAGTGTAGTGTTGCTGAAGCAGACGGTTGAAAAGAAAGAATTGAAGCTTTAGCTTCTCCGAAAGTATTAAAAGGTTACAGTTCTGTCTTTTTATTGAGACATATGAAAAAAGAAAAATTGTTTAAGCTTCTAAAAGCCTTGTTGAAAAACTCAAGAAGAAGCGATAGGGAGTTAGCCAAAGCCATAGGTGCCTCTCAACCTACTGTAACAAGGAATAGGAAATTGTTAAGTAAGTATATTAGGAGTTACACTATTGTTCCCGAGTTTAAAGAGATCGGCTACGAAATTGCCGCTTTCACTTTTGCAAAAGCCAAAACTTACCGAAAAGAAGAAGTTGACGCAAAATTGGAACTGATGAGAAAGTGGGCAAACGAGCACGCAAACATACTTTTCGCTTCTGACGGCGAAGGCTTGGGAAAAGACGCGATAATAGTTTCTGTGCATAACAACTACTCAAAATACGCAGATTTTATCCGCGATTATGCTGTCGAGTTCGCAGACTTCATAACCGACATACAATCTTTCATTGTCAGCCTTAAAACGGGAACATTGCTGAAACCTCTCGATTTAACGTACCTTGCTGACGACATAAAAGAATCATTCGAAGAAAGCTCGGCCTAGTTTAAAGTCCTATATACTGGTTTCGCATTTCGTCTATTAAGTGGAGGTTTAAGATGTCAATAGCTCAAAGAAGGCTGTTCACCGAAATTTCCGCACTTGGCGACAGGCACGTAACTGTGGTGACCACTACTGGAAAGACCTACACTGGGACGCTCGTTGGTATAAACCCTGACACGATGAGCCTTTGTCTTGCTGACGCAAAAGATGAAGAAGGAAAAATTCTGAACAGAGTTTTCCTAAACGGGCATGTTGTAGCCCAGATTTTCGCAACGGAAAAGCCATTTGATTTGAAAGCTTTAGCAGACCGTCTTGAAAAAGTTTTTCCTACTATGGTTAAACTGTATGAGGACAAGGGTTTCATTTGGGTTATGGACAAGGTTAAGCTGACAGAAAAAGGCGTGGTTGAAGGGTCTGGACCTGCCGCCGAGCGCGTGCAGAGAGTTTACGAACAGTTTGTCGGAGAAACTAAAAGCAAAACAGGCTAGATGAACCAGCGGAACGGCTGCTCCTCTTTCTTCTTTTCTTCCGCAACCGGAGTTTTGATAACGCCAAAGGTCTCAAGTATTTTCTTTACTTCTTCAGCAGTAACATCAAGCCTTGACAAGTCAACCCGCACATACTTTTTCAAAGCCTCTAATGCGACTTGAGCCGCGTTCATGTCTGGGTGTGTTCCCAACGTCTCGACCAGCAAAGAAAAGCCTTTAAACCCTTTAAGCTTCCCCACACCGATTGTTATTCCAGCCAAACCAAATATTTGTCCTACCATTATTTTTGCTCCAAGGCTGAGAGCTTCGTTTAAGGTTTCACTGTCTGTTGCTGCCGCGTACATTTGAGGTGGAGCCCTAACCTCATCTTGCCTGAAGCCGCCTAACGTTATCACGAAATTGCAGCCTACAC
>JAWAPV010000134.1:0-3925 GCA_038894255.1 Bathyarchaeia archaeon | reverse complement strand
CCCTATCTTGATTAAAGTTTTCTTATGCAATTTTCTCTCTCCTTTCATTTCTCCTTGTTTAGAAGAGGGAAAGGTTTCGGCATATTGAAATATGTCGAAACCAAGTAATAGTGCAACCCCCCTTCCAAAGTATAACTCGCCATGATTTATCTTATAAGTTTTGTGAAACAATGTTTCAGTGAACGAATAGTGAGTCGAATAATGACATATTTTAAAGGTTTATTTAAAAAATCAAAAATATATTTAATAATACCACAAATTATTAGACAAAAAAAATACAAAAATATGCTAAAAATAAAAATCCATAATAAGAACCTTTCCAAAAACAAAAAGCTACACTGTGCCTTTTGTCTTCTCATACATCTTCTCCAACGTCCACCGCACACTCGATTTAAGCTCCCTCAAACGCTCAGCATCAACATTCTTAACAACAATCTCACGAATAACATCACCTTCACGAACAATACTATAAGAAAAAACTCTATCAGGCGAAAGCTGCCCAGCTTTAACCAACTCTCCATCTCTCTCCTGCATCTTCGCCAAAACCCTCTCCACCAAAAACTGAGTAAAAGGCGGCGTTGTTACGCGAAAATCCTTATCCGCTGCGGGAAAAACATGCAACGAATTCTCGCCCACGTGAAGAATCGCTAACAACTCGCCAGAAGAAGCCTTCAAAGGAACCACCTCAGCCCCAGTTTCCTGCTCAGGAGAAAGCTCAGGCGCCAAACCTTCGCTGAAAGAAGGCAACTTCGCCTTTTTCTCTGAAGCCTCAGACGTTATCTGTGCACGTTTAAACCCTTTTTCGAGAAGCACAGAGTTAACCGTTTCCAGAGTTGTTTCAAGCTCCTCAACCTCGGCTTTTAACTCCTCAAGCTTTTTTGCAAGTTTTTCCTTGAAAGCCACGAGCCTCTTAACTTTTTCAGCATCTTCAGACATAACAGCCACTAAGAAGTAAGTAAAGGAGACTTCCTTAAGAACTCTTCCGAAAAAGGACTCAGGTAGCCAATTCTGCAACAGTCTGATTTTCTGGGTTAACTTTGAGTGTTGATGATGGCAATAGAGGTTTAACTTTTATTCTGAACTCTTTTCTAATAAACTCCTCAAATTCCCGAAAAACACTGCTATCAGTGTTATTCAGTTTTACGCAGTGATTTTTTCCAGAAAGAAGCGGGCTCAAGTCGTAAAGTGCAACTCGGCTGGGAAGCTCCGAATCTTCAAAAACGATCTTCAGCAAATCTTCAGAAGGTTTCTTCGAAAAAATCCACGCTGTATACGACGCATTAACAACACGGTAAGAAAGGCCCTCTCGCACCACACACTTCTTGTTTGCAACAATCCTCTTAAAAGTGGAAGCGGTAACGTTTCGTGCCAAAAGAAAATTATGATATCCATCGTTGCCTTCAACCCAATCTTCGCTCTCGCCAGTTTTCCACTGTTGGTTTCTGCAAAAATCTTTAAACCTTTTAAGGATGTCCCAGAGGTCAACCATCTTAATAGGCACACCTTTTATGAAGTTTTGTTCTAGAACAATATTCTATAATGCAGCGATAGATTTAAAGTTATTTGTCAATTTTACCGCAAAATCTTAAGATGATTACGGAGTATTCAAGAAAAATGAAGGAAATAGTAGAATATTTCGACAAATTTTCGGGGAAAAACGTAAACTGGAAAAATGTCGCGAAAACGCCAAAAAACCTACATTTTTTCGACAGCAAGAAATATATCTAAATAAGACCCTCATAACTCTTCAAAGGGGCAGAAACCACATTGCGGTCAAAAAACAACATAATAACTTTAGACTCCACCGATATTGGCATTCTGGAAGAACTGCAACAAAACGCGAAGCAAACTTATGCGGCAATAGGCAAAAAACTTGGAATCGCCCACTCAACAGTCTACGAAAGAATAAAAAGAATGGAACAAAACGGAATTATCAAAAAATACACAGCAGTGATAAACCCAGAGAAAACAGGAACAAAAAACATCACGGCAGTTATGACCGTTTACACGGACCCAAAGGAAAGTGAAAACGTCGCAGAAAAACTTTGCCTAATGCCCCAAGTTCTAGAAGTATACACGTCGCTTTCTGAAGAACTCCTAATAATAGCTAAAGCTGTAGAGACCGACCAAGAAACACTGCACCGTTTTATTGCAAACTCGGTCGCGCCGCTTCCAGGCGTCTTAAGGATTCGCACTTCAATCATTACGAAGAAGTTTAAGGAAACCGCGTTTCCGATGGTTAACAACTGTAACAAAAGTTAAACTTTATAAGTTAAACACATAATAAAAAGGGGAAATCGAACCGTGAAAGAAGAACAAGCTTCATCCGCTCTTAAAATAGTTCCAAGAGAGAGAGCCTTCTATTTCTTCACGTCCATTGGAAATTATACTGGCGAAAGCGCGGCATCCCTAAAAGAATTTTTGGGAAAGATAAGAGAGGTTAGCCTCCAATCACTCGAATTTCATCTTTACCGAGGAGACTTCGATAGGTGGATAGCTGAAGTGCTGCAAGACGAAGAACTTGCAAACGAGATAAAGAGACTGCAAAAGTCAGGCTTATCAGGCGACGAGTTAAGAAACCAGCTACACATGATAGTCGCACGTCACCTGGCAAGTTTAGCGGAAACTTCGCCTTAGCAAAAATTTTTTCTTGGAAAAGGCTTTAACGGCTAAAAATGATGAAGTTCCTGTGCGGGTTTGTCGGTAGTCTGGAATGTGGTAGTCTGCTGCTTCAGCAGGGTAATAGCTTAGCCGACTTGAGCCAAACAGAGTAGAATTGTAAATGGGAATTTTGCTTACAGCCTGACTTATGCTGTTGTTGCCGTAGATTAAATATGAGAGAAACATCGTTATTGCGTCGTCGTTGTCTGCCGAACCGATCCACCCTGTCCAGCTGACAAAAGCCTTCGCGCCTTTTTCCACGAAAACCTGTGCCGTTTTAGTGTAGCCTTCTTTTAGTCCGTTGCAGCTCATAAAAACTATTACGGTGTCTGTGAAGCTTCCGTGCATCACCTCTTTTATGAAGCTTGCTGTTATTGCGATGTACAGACGCGGGTCGCCCGCAATGTTGCATAGGGTAACTGTTGGCTCGTAGTCTTGGCCATAGTAATAGTCTGAGGAGCATATCGCGATGTGCTGGTTGCCAGTTTCGTTATGTAAAGCAGAGTGGGCTCTCCAAATTATCAGTTTATAACCTAAGGAGGCAAGTCGTTTGTAGTTTTCGATGGTCGCGTTTTCAGAGTAGTAATCAACGCTGGAAAAACGTTCGTATAAAAGGTTTTTTGCTGTTTCAATGAAAGTTGTATTGACGTATCTTGAGGGTGGATCGTTCAGCGTGGAACTACTTAGCTGGTCTATTATGGCGGCTTTTGGCAGGGCTGATCCGCTTAGATAAAAGTATGCGAAGATGCTTGCAAGAACGAGAAGAGTGACTGTTGCCACTACAAAGAAAGAGAGTTTACTTTTTCTTTGAGGAAGGCTGATTTCTTTTTTCATTGTTCAGCTTCACTAAGCCTTTAACGTGTTTAAAACAAGGAAAAGGTAGATGTTCCTTTTATTTTCTTTTGCGTTTTGCTAAGCTTAGCATTGCACCTAACAGGAAAACAAGTGCCAAATATGCGGTTGCGCGAAGAGCGGTAGACGTGTTTACGCCGATTGAGTATCCGCCTACTGGTGCAGGCGCGTTGACTATGATTTTAGCGATGTTGGATTGTGCCGTGGTTCCCGTGTGATCAGTAACGTTTAGATACACGTAGTATGTGCCGACGAAAGGCGGTGTGTACAGCAGCGTGGTTCCTGAGCCGACGTATGTGCCGTTAACATACCACGCGTAAGAGTAGGGCGGGATTCCTCCGTTGACTATGGACGTGTAGTTTACTGACTGACCTATGGTTATTATCGCCAGCGGAGGATTAATTATAACGCT
>JAWAPV010000133.1:0-3964 GCA_038894255.1 Bathyarchaeia archaeon | reverse complement strand
GTCGGCATACCTGTCCAGAAGAGAGTCGAGGAAGCCACCGAACATGGTGGTTTGCTGGTGCAGTCTGGCTACTATTCCGTCTAAGGCGTCGCAGAACCCTGAAGAAAGAAGCAGGACGGTTGCTAGTAGAAGGTAAAGCGTGTTGTTTTGCCAGTTTGCGTAGGTTAAGCCTGAAAGCAAAGCCAAGACTATGCCTATTGCGCTTATTCGGTTCGGGGTTAAGCCTATTTTGTGGGCGGCCTCAGCTTCGGCTGTAAGCGCTTTCTGGATTTTCTGCTTAAACTTTGTCAGCATCGCGGGTTTGCCTTCTCAGCAATTTTTATCTACGCGGTTCATGTATAAAATTGGTGTGCCATTAACGGAGATGTTAGCGCCGTGATTAGCATAATGCCAGTCAAAGTTGACAGCAAGATTTGCCAAGGCTTGAAAGTTGATTTGCCTGAAAGCCCACCTTTGCTTCTGGTTGTCGCCGAAAAAGGGTTTGTAATGTGCGGCTTTTTGAACATCGAGTCTGCAGAGAAGCTGAACGTGGCTGCGGCGGTTGTGAGCGGAGTAAAAAGTTTTGAAGACGTGCTTTCTGCTCAGGTTAAGGCGGTTACGTCTAAGGCGAAGATGCTGGGCGTAGAGGTAGGCATAAGCGGCTGTGAAGCATTAAAGCGCATGTTTTGAGAAGCGCTGTTTTGCTGCGGAGCAACCTATAGCCCCCTTATATATAGGAGCTGATAGGTAGTGTTAATTAGAGTGTTGTTTAGTAAATTGTTGACTAAAGGGGGTGTGCTGGCTTTTTAGTGTTGATAGCCTTTCTACTTCTTCCGTTTGCGTGGTATGTGAACTTCTAGAAGGCCTTTTTTAAAGTGAACCTTCATCTTGCTCATCTGCACGGGCACGGGAACGCTTGTCTGGCATTGAAACTGTTTAAATTCTCCTTGGTGGTGGGTTATGCCCAGCTCCTTAAAGGTTAGTTTCTTCTTCATCTTCGCTGAAATTTCTATTGTGCGGTCGTCCAAAGGCTTAACTTGAACAGTGCTTTTCGCGGTTAAAGGCAAATCCGCGGTCACCACGACTTCCGTAGGCGTCACTCTGACGTCTTTCAGTGGTTCCATGGTGCATCTTTTCAAATCCCAGCTTGGCCTCTCAAGCAAGCGGTCACGCCAGCTTTCAAACTCTCTTTCCAAATCTTCAAAATACCTATCCACAGCGTCAAAAAACGAACGCTTTCTCTCTCTGATTGCCATGTTCACCTTTCCTCCTCCTTACGTAACATAAACGGGAATGTCGTATTCCTGTCCCTTCTTCATCTTGGACATTTCCTCTTGCGTCCGCCTCATGATGTCCCTTGCCTTCAAGCGAATCTCTTCACCTTTCTCCAGAAGCTTAGTAACGTCCACCGCTATCCCAGAAACCTTAGCCAAGCTTTTCAAAACCTCGGCAGCCGCTTCAGGGTCAGGATAATTAAGGAAGCATTGAGCAAGAAGAGTTATCGCGGGTAGACCCATCTGCGAACCGCGCATAAGCATTATCGCTTGTGGACCCACAATGTATCCTTCCATTAGGTCTTCAATGCCTTGCTTCTGGACCGTTTTAAGGGTTTCCAAGTTGGATACCGTAGCAAACACTTTCAATTCAGTAGCATCCGCCCTGTCTTGAATCGGAATCCCACTGAGAGCCACCATCATCTTTATTTTCTTGCTTTTTCCCCACTCAATCAGCGCGTCCATAGCGGGATAGATAACTTCGGCAGACAACGGTATCTCTGAGACGGCCAGCAAAATCTTGTCTTTCCCGAAAATCCTCAAAGAAGAGTGCGGCTGCCCCTCATGCACGACAATAACAGGCGGCAACAACCTCGAGTCCACGTAAGCAACTTCTTCCAAGCCAAGCTCGTCAATTAAATGCGAAGCTGCGATAACACCCACCAGGCCCACGTCGGGAAAACCAAACAGCATCAAGCTGTCTGCGGCAACAGGCTTCTTCTCCACAATCTTCAACTCGCTCATGTAACCCCTTCCCACCCTATCTTAGACATAAAACAATGTAAAAAGCTTATGGAGAAACACAGCAAAGAGCGAAACATCTAATTAAGCCTCAGCACCCTTTTCACCAATGACGGAGGAAAAAAATGGCTCTGGAACGTTTAGGCTCGTCACTTTACGAAGCACTAAGAAAAGTATTCAAATCCTCAGTGGTAGATGAAGCCACCATCAAAGAACTGGTGCACGACATCCAAAAAGCCCTACTTCAATCAGACGTTAACGTCAAACTGGTTCTTGAAATCTCTCAGAAAATAGAAGAAAGAGCACTGAAAGAAAAAGTTCCTCCGGGAATCTCGAGACGCGAGCACCTAATCAAAGTGGTTTATGAGGAACTTACGCGTTTTCTCGGAGAAAAACCTTCACAAATTAAGATTGAACCCGGAAAAAAGAAGATAATAATGCTTGTAGGCATCCAAGGTTCGGGAAAAACCACCAACGCGGCGAAACTGGCTCGCTACTTCCAAAAAAGAGGACTAAAACCCGCGCTGATATGTGCTGACGCTTTCCGGCCAGGCGCATTTGCCCAGCTGCAGCAACTAGCAAACAGAATAAACGTTCCCATATACGGCGACCCGAAAAATAAAGACCCAACAAAAATAGTTAATGAAGGCCTAAAGCACTTCGCAGACAAAGACGTAATCCTCGTTGACACTTCTGGACGACACAAGGAAGAACAGGAACTTATAAAAGAAATGAAAATGCTGGAAAAAAACATAAAACCAGACGAAGTCATGCTCGTAATCGACGGAACAATCGGCCAACAAGCAACAACCCAAGCCAAAGCCTTCCACGAGGCCACCCCAATCGGCTCAATTCTCGTCACAAAACTCGACGGCTCCGCAAGAGGCGGCGGCGCACTTTCCGCAGTCGCAGCAACAGGCGCACCGATAAAATTCATTGGCACAGGCGAAAAAGTCGAAGACATAGAAGCCTTCGTGCCCTCAAGATTTGTCGGCAGACTCCTAGGCATGGGAGACCTTGAAACCCTCCTTGAAAAAGTACGCGAAGCCGAAATAAAAGTTCCAGAGAAAAAGGCAAAAGCAATCCTCAGCGGCAAATTCACGTTAAAAGACATGTACGACCAGTTCGAAGCCATGAAAGGAATGGGCACCTTCCGGAAACTCATGCAAATGATCCCTGGCATGTCGCCGCAAATCCCAGACGACATGCTTAACACCGCGGAAGACAAACTTGAAAAATGGCGCGTAATGATCCAGTCTATGACGCCACAGGAAAGAGAAAACCCGAAAATTTTCAACGCGTCAAGAATGAAACGTGTGGCAAGAGGCTCCGGCACAAACGAGAAAGAAGTGAAAGAGCTTCTTAAACAGTATCTTATGATGCGCCGCATGCTCAAAACCTTGAGAAGGAAGAAGAAATTCCCCTTTTTCGGAAAAAACATGCCTTTAGACCTTGGCCAAAGATAAGCAGAGAGAGGGATCTTTAACGGGCGTCCTAAGCAAGGCTTTGCAGATGTTGAAAAAATATCCACTTTGCGACCATTGCTTAGGTAGGCAATTTGCCTTACTTGGGCACGGCGTGGAAAACGATGAGCGTGGAAAGTCGCTTAAGCTAACCATGACGCTCAAAGCTCATGAGGCTCTTGCAACAAAAAAGAGGAAAGCCACGCAAATCCTGAAAATCATCGCAGCAAACGGCTTATCACAAACCGCAAAAGAGGTAATACAGAAAATCGGCCAGCAAAACAGCAGCCTAAGCTCTGCAAAACCGTGTTACCTCTGCAACAACACCTTCAACAACGTCGAGCGCCTTGCGGAAAAAGCCCTGCAACTTCTGAAAAGCTATGAGTATAACAATTTTCTAGTCGGCATCGAAATGCCTTCAGCAATCGAAGAACGCGAAGACGAGTTCAGAGCCGAGTTCGAAGTAAGCCACAGCGAAAACATGCGCAACGAGTTCGGAAGACTCAT
>JAWAPV010000132.1:0-4103 GCA_038894255.1 Bathyarchaeia archaeon | reverse complement strand
CGCGATTAATATGAAGGCGTAACGTTCGCTTTTCATGGCGAGAGGGCCTCCTTTCAAAATTAATGAGTATTCATTTCTGAAATAACCCTTTCGGCAATTTTAAATGCCAAGTCATAACTTTCACGAATTTTTTCATGGAAGATTTATGTAGTTGATAATAATGTTTCTTTTAAGAAACAGCAAGCCGCGTCGAGAGGCTAATGGTGACTTGAAGTGGCTGAAACAGAAAAACCGAAAGATGTAATAAGGGCTTCTGAAATTGATCCAAAGTTCAAATATGAACTTTTGAAGATGCCTGGCAGCGAAAAAATTCTTAGGTGCTTCCAATGTGGAACATGCACCAGCGACTGCCCTGTGGCACGATTCAGCGACACTTACCGACCGCGCACGATAATTCGCATGGCGCAGCTTGGTCTTAGAGACCGCGTTTTAAACAGTGAAACCTTATGGTTATGCGCCGCCTGCTTCACGTGCACAGACCGCTGTCCACAAGGCGTCGAAGTCGCAAGTGTAATTCGTGTTTTGCGAAATTTGGCTGCTGAAAAAGGCATTGTGCCAGCCGTTTTCAAGGAGCAAGCTAACGCCATACTCACTTCTGGCTATGCTTATAATATTCCTGAGTTGAAGATTAAGAAGCGCGAGACACAAGGGTTACCTCCGCTGCCAAGATGCAACCCTGAAAGCCTACGCAAGACGCTTAAAGGAATCAAATTCTTTGAAGCAATACAAAAAGGAAGTAACCCCCCATGAGCAGCAAGTACCTAATTTTTCTCGGTTGCGCCGTTCCTTACCGTGTCGCCGCCTATGAGATTTCAGCCCGCAAGGTTCTTGCCAAGCTAGGCGTAGAACTTGTCGAGATGCCTGAATTCAACTGCTGCGGACTGCCACTGGATCCGGTTAGCCACGAGGCAATGCTTGTTTTGGCAGCGCGGAACCTTGCGATAGCGGAACAGCAAGGCTTGAATATTCTCACGCTTTGCCCTGGTTGCGCCAGCGCGTTGAAAAAAGTTAACACTTTGCTGAAGAAAGACAAGGCGCTGAGAGACCAGATTAACAGTCACCTGAAAGAGGCAGGTTTAGAGTTCAAGGGAAAAGTAGAAGCAAAGCACATATTGCAGGTTCTGACGCAGGATATAGGCGTGGAGAAGATAAAAAATTCTGTAGTCAAGCCGCTTACCATGCTGAAAGTTGCGGAGCACGTAGGCTGTCACCTGCTCCGGCCGAAAGAATACATCGGCTTTGACGACCCGGAAGATCCGCAGGTTTTAAAGAGACTTATCGAAGCCACAGGCGCCACCTGTCTGGATTACATTGGCGAAACAGAATGCTGCGGCGCTCCAAGCGTCGGTGTCAGCGACAAAGTCGCGTTGCAGCTTGCCAGAGAAAAACTAAGCCACGTGAAAAAAGTCTCTGCCCAAGCTTTAGTCACGATCTGCGCATTTTGCCACATCATGTTTGACACTAACGAGCTGCGCATAGAAAGAATGTTCAATGAGGCCTATGGCATCCCGATTCTGCATTACACGCAGCTGCTTGGATTAGCGCTGGGTATTCCCGCCGAGGAACTCGCATTCACCGAGCTTAGAGTGGATCCCTCAAAAATCCTGAGGGCAGTAAGCGAAGTAAATGGCTAAAGCGGGCTTCGCGGATACACTTGCCCTCTTATAGAGAGAAGCGCAAGTAAAAGGGTCATTTGAAACTCTTTATAAGCTGCGCATTGCCAGTTAAAAGTGGATGCGTGATGGACTACTTAGCCGTATGGAAGATTCTGGAAGAAATAATAGTGGAATTTCGGAAAAAGGGCATAGCTGTTCCACAGAGTATTATGAGTGATTTGAAGTCAGCCAAGGTGCTGATTAGCCTGCTGGATGTTAACAGAAACGACAGCGAGACAGCCGCTAAAATTGAGCAGTATCTTGGAAGCGTGGAAGCCTACCTAATTACTACGGCGCAGAAAGCATTTTCACCAGAATGCGTCGACAGTTGGCTCAAACGGCTTGAAGAAGCCACATACAACGCAGGAAACATTTGCGCCGCTGATGAAGAAGACAAGTTCATCGTGGGAGTTCCCAGAGACCAAAAGTGGATTCGAGTTAAACCACTTAATAGTGTGCCTCTTGAAAAGTTGCAGCAGCTTGCGGCGGAGTCAAAACTCTCGTGCCGTGTCCAAGATGATGGTCGGCTAATTGTTTATGGAAAAGATAACGATATACGAGAATTTGTTAAGAAAATGACTGCCCTAGCCAACAAAGAATAAGAGCAGGCGACGAGCGGTGGAAAGATGCGGCTAGGTTTGTTTCTTTCTTTTCAGTATGTTCTCGATGAAAGGACGCAGCTTAGCGTTTTCCGCCTTAATCCTCTCTTTACCTAAAGCTTTCCTCTGCGCGTCTATTTCACGAATCAACTCGGTGAAGTGCACGCCTTCAGCGGCGGAAACGTATTCCACACGGAACCTTTCAGGGCTCATGCCGAGTTTCTGAAGCATCGGCGCAAACGCGTCCATTCTTGCCTTCATCTTCCAGTTTCCGCTTATGTAGTGGCAGTCGTAGGGCAAGTGGCATGCCGCGACAAGCACCATGCCAGCGCCAAGCCGCAGTGCTTCAAGGATGAAGTCGCGGTCTACTCTGCCAGAGCACATGACCCGTATCGCGCGTATCGTTGGCGGATACTCGAATCTGCTGGTGCCGGCTAAATCCGCGCCAGCGTAGCTGCACCAGTTGCATAGGAACGCTAAAATTTTGTCTTCCGGATCCCTATCGAGCGCCGCGCGTATCTGCGCCAGAATCTGCGCGTCTGTGAAGTGCATCTGAGTTATGGCGTCCTGTGGGCACTCGGCAACGCAGGTTCCGCAGCCGTGGCAGCTGGCCGTTATCACCTGCGCGGGCTTGTTTGGCTCAACTTTGATGGAGCCATAGGGGCATCTTTCAGCGCATATGCCGCATTTACTTGTGACGTTCTTGCATCTGCTGGCGTCTACGACCGCGATTATGGGCTCAATCTTCCATGTCGGCTTAGAAATCACCGTTGCCGCTCTTGAAGCCGCGCCGCAGCCTTGTGAAACACTGTATGGTATGTCCTTCAAGCCTTGGCAGGCGCCAGCCAAGAATATGCCGTCAGTCGGCGCGTCTAAAGGCTTAAGTTTGGGGTGGCTCTCCATGAAGAAACCATCTGCGCCGCGGGTTAGGTTGAGAATCCGCGCAAGCTCATCTGAGCCCTTCTTGGGTATGGACGCCGTGGCCAAAACAACCATTTCTGCTTCGACCTCTATCGGCATGCCAAGGTTTGCGTCTTCAGCGTGTATAGTTAGATTATGCGTTTCAGGGTCTTCGTCGATGCGGCTGACGCGGCCGCGGATGAAGTTCACACCTTGCTCTCTGGCGCGGTCATAGAATTCCTCGTAACCTTTGCCTGGACTGCGCATGTCCATGTAAAACACGTAGACTTCCACATCTTGCTTGTACTTCTCTTTCAGCTGAACTACGTGCTTAAGCGTGTACATGCAGCAATAGTTCGAGCAGTAGGGGTACTTGTTTTTGTCACGTGAGCCTACGCATTGGATGAAGGCAACTGAATGTGGTTTTTGGCCATCTGATGCGCGGATAACTTTGCCGCCTGTGGGGCCAGCGGCGAGAATAAGCCTTTCAAACTCCATGGATGTTATAACGTTAGGGTACTTTCCATAGCCGAGAAGTGGCATATCATAGGGCAAGTAGATGTCAAAGCCTGTTGCTACAATTATTGCGCCGACTTCTATGTCGATTTCCTCTGGCTTCTGTTCGAAGTTTATGGCTTGCCTATCACCGCATATATCTACGCATTTATAGCATTCGATGCAGTAGTCCCGGTTTATGGTGTAAATAAGCGGGACAGCCTGGTCAAATGGCACTGATATGGCCTTTCTAGTGCCCAAGTACATGTCCCACTCGTTCGGGTATTCTATGGGACAAACGTCCTTGCATTCGCCGCAGCCCGTGCAATTGTCTTCCAACACGTAACGAGGGTTCTTGCGAATCTTAACCCGGAAGTTGCCAACGTACCCGTCCACTTTTAGCAGGTCAGAGTTGGCAATTAACTCAATGTTTGGGTGTCTGCCGACATCCACC
>JAWAPV010000131.1:0-4149 GCA_038894255.1 Bathyarchaeia archaeon | reverse complement strand
CTTCAAGCAATTCTTTTGCTCTATCTACCACTTTCTGTCTTTTTGTTAATCTAATATCTTCTATGGATAATACTTCAAAACTTGCCTTGCAGGGACCAACCCTTTCTATTGTTTCTAGAGATGCTGCTAAAATAGCGGTCTCTACTTGATCCAAGCTTGAAGGTATATAAACAATTCCTTCAGATTTCCCTTTTTTTGAATCTATTTCTACCTCTATTCTACCTATTCTACCACTTTTTTGAAGGTCTCTTAGATCAAGTTCCTCCCCCAGTAAACCTTCAGTTTGGCCGAATATTGCACCTACAACATCGGGTTTTTCCACTACACCACCAGCCATAATTTTGGCCTTGATAAGATATTTAGCTGCATTTGGATCAATATTCATTTTTATCACCTTCTTTTTCTGTTAACAGCATGTGCAAGGTTTCCTTAAAAGTCGACGCACATGTAGCAAACACGTTTTGTAGTTGCTTGCTGTGACTATTCTTCTTCCAGCGCTGCGAAGAACTTGCGCATCCTCTTGAAGGTTTCCAGAAACTCCAATCCCCATTTTGTGGCTCGATATTTCTTTGAACCGTCAACAACGACCTCGTTGATGAAACCATGTGCTACTAAAAAGGTCACTACTTTTTTCGCTCGGTCCACAGGCATGTTAGCACCATAGGAGACTCTCGTCAACGAGCACAACCCCTTCTTTGCAATGATTTCTATTGTGTCCGCATAAATGTCGTACTTTGTCCTTCTACGCTCGTCTGACAGATTTCTCTCTCCTAACCTTCATATCTCAGCGAGGTTGCATTTAATCTTGCTTTTCACGTCTATAACCAGCGTAAGTGGATAAAGCTAAAAGCCACGTAAAAGAAAAGTTTACGCGTGCCGGGGTGGCGGAGTGGTTAACGCGCTGGCCTCGAGATCAAACGCAATGTGAGGGGCTGGAACAAGAAAGCCAGTGGGCCCTCGGGCTCGCAAGGGTTCGAATCCCTTCCCCGGCGCTTTTTTACCATTTAAAGCTAAATTCTAGGCTATTATTGGGAAATACCCATGATTTTCGCTTTGGATCTCGAGGGATTGCAGTGACGTTTACTGGGTTTTTATCCAAAGACTGTAAAAGAAACTGAAATTAAAGGTATGCTGAAGCTAGAAAAATGGAAAGGTCGCGAGTTGACCTATATTGGGCGAGGTTTGGTTTTGAGTGTGCAGTAAATCCACTACGTTTTTGGGTTCTGTTAACAGCAACACAAATAAACTAACAGCGTCTTTCTACAAAGAAGTATGCTTTCCTTACAAGATGCCGCCTTCAAAATTTTCCAGCCGATAATAAATCCATGGTACGAATCCGTTAAAAACCCTGCTGCAACTCAAAATCAGCTTCTTGTAAAACTTGCCAAAGAGTACAGCAAAACACTTTATGGTGAAAAACATAATGTTGCCGACATACACGAACCCGACGACTTCCGAAAAAAGTTTCCAATAACAAACTATAACGCTCTTAGCAAGTACTTTGCAGAAGTAGCAAAAGGAAATTACAATGTGATTCTACCTGAGCCAGCAGTTTGTTGGGTAATGACCAGAGGCTCCACAGGCCCCGCAAAGGTTCTCCCAATAACTGAAACCCACATAGAACAAATACTCACCTGCGGCGCAAGAGCCCTAATAAACCACGCCATAAGAAATAAAGACTTCAGCCTATTCGCAGGTAAAATTCTTAATCTTAACTTTCCCTCAAACGTTCACACAATAACCATAAATGGGCAAAAAATAACCTACGGCTACAGCTCTGGCACTTACGCAAGACTTAACCCCATGCTAGACAAAGTAAGCTTAACACCAAAACAGGAAGACATAGACGCGCTAAGCCCAGGAATAACCAGACAGGACTGGCTGAAAAGGTTTGAGCTTGTATATCAAAAGGCAAAAGAAGAAAACGTAATAGCCACCATGGGCGTCACACCCGTAATCCTCTCGTTTGCAAAGTACATCCACAAGAAACATGGAAAAAAACCTAAAGACCTATGGAACTTCAAAGCGCTCTTTTGCACAAGTGTAAGGAAAATCCCTTTTAAGTACGCCCCTAAACTAAGAAAATACTACGGAGAAGTCCCAATCATCGAAATTTACAGCGCAACCGAAGGAGTATTTGCACAGCAGCTTGACGACTTGCCCTACGTAACACCAAATTACGATACATACTTCCTAGAGGTTCAAACAAACCGCGAAACAAAAATGTTGCATGAGCTTAAACGTGGCGAATGGGGTAAACTCGTAATTTCTTCGTGCCTTTTTCCGAGATACGACATAGGTGACATAGTAGAAGCTGCTGGAAACAACTATTTCAGAGTCGTGGGAAGAACGCGCCCTCTAACCCTAATCGAGCATAAACTTTACAGGATACTTTTTGGCTGGCTGACCTAGGTTTTGGGATGGCGTCTTCTAGCGATTACCGACCCGTAAATCACGCCGAAAATTATTGCAACACCCACAATCACGAAAAACAAGGCTGACACTAATTCGCTGGAAAACTCGTACACCATTTTCAAATAGGCAACAGCACCAATAAAAATAAGAATCAAACCCCCAACCAGCGGCCCAATGAAAGCGTACTCGCCCTTCTCTTTCTTTTCGTGCTTTTCATCCTTCTCTTCTTTTTCCTCTTTCTCTCTCTTCTCGCCTTTCTCTTCCTTCTCGCTTCTGCGTGCTTGTCGCTCTAAAACAACACCTTCCTTCGCCTTTACAGGAGCGCCGCACTTTGGGCAAAAAACCATTTCCTCTTCTACTTTATTACCACATTTGGGACAATAAGACAAAACCTTTTCACCACACCAGTCTCTTTTATATTCTAACATCGCATATTTAAAACTACTACTCAACAAAGGGTATCCGCTTCTTCCAAAAAGTGTTATATGCACAAACAATGTAATTAAGAAAGAAGGCAGATTGAATTTGACAAGTTCCTTTCACAGAAACAAAGAGTGGATTATCGGCACAGTGTCCACAGGTTTCTTCTTCATACTTTTAGGAATAATGTTCGTAATTACACCAAACCTTTTCAACAGAATTCTAGACTTCTTTAGAGACTACTTTACAACAGAAGGCAAACTTCACCTCGTTCAAGTGTTTCCCGACCTAAGATTTTTCGTTTTACCTTCACCAGCAAGACCTGCAGCCCACCTTGAAGTTTATTCGGCCGTCATGCTCTTCAGCCTTGTTTGGGGGGTCTTCAAAATACTCGTGTTAGCCTCGAGACTGGCGCTCGGCTCATCCCTTTCCAAAAAAGCAGATAATGCTTCAGACATTGTTTTTTGGTTAGGAACTGCCTACTTCGTTAAAACAATGCTTGTAGATGCACAGGCGACCACAGCAATTTGGTTTGAGTTTTGGGCTATAGTGATAATGCTTCTTGGCGCATCCCTTCTCGTTCGTGCTGCGCTCTTGGCTACTATACCACTTAAAAGCCGCTGATGGCCATCAATAGGACTGAAATGCAACTAAAATGTTGTCACATAATACAAAAATAATACTCATTTCAACTGTGTTTATAAGGAACCATGTGTATTAACTATGCAGTAACGTTCTGGTGCTGAGCAAAGACAGACACAGCAACGTTACACGCGACAAACAACAACAAAAAAGGAGTGAAGAAAAATGGCAGAAAACCAAGGAGTCGTTTTCATTGGGCGGAAACCAGCAATGAGTTATGTGCTAGCCATCATAACCAGCCTATCTTCGAGCAACGCCAAAGAAATAACACTGAAAGCCCGCGGACAAGCAATAACCACCGCAGTTGACGTCGCAGAAATAACCCGCAGCCGCTTCCTCAAAGACCTAAAGGTAAGCAAAATCGCCATCGGAACCGAAGAAGTCGCACCCAAAGAAGGACAAGACAGGCCAAGAATGGTTTCCACAATGGAAATAACATTGACTAGACCGTAGAACAACAAAAAACAGTGAAACAACGGCGAACAAGCCGCCCTATTTCCTTTTTTCTATAAACCCGCAATCAGCAACTAACATTGCGTTTTAAACAAAAACTCACAGCATGAGATAGAACATTGTTACAAAAATCTTAAATGGCGTCAACATTTCTAACTGTGAACATAAGACATAACGTGAAGTTTATGAGCACTTTTAAAAATATAATAGAAAAAATCA
>JAWAPV010000130.1:0-4272 GCA_038894255.1 Bathyarchaeia archaeon | reverse complement strand
GTAGCGTTCCATAACCTCGGTTGGGCTGCCTAAAGCGTGAATTTGGAATTGCATTTTGCTCATTTGAAGGGCAGATTTGGCTACCAGATTCAAGTAGCGCCCGCCCTGTATAGGCCCAACCCAGAGGATGTCTTCTCGGGTTTTTTGCTTGAACAACTGCCTAGCCCGCTTCAGCGTTTCTTTCACTGTTTTGCATGCTTGCTCTTCAAGCACTTCCCAGCCTGTAGGTATGTCCAGAATTGTGGCAATGTCTGAGCCAACATCTTCTTGATACTTGACTATCTCCTCTTGAGAAACATCAACATCCCCATAGACAAGAGTCTGGTAAGCGCCCGAATCAGTCATAACCACACCAGTATAATCTAGGAACTTGTGCAAGCCTTGCTGGACAGGCTGGTTCTGAAAACGTTTCTTGAGAATGTAAGCGTTTGTAATTAAAGCTTGAAAGCCGAAATCTGAAAGAAGACGTCTAGGCGGAACGGGCTGAACAGCAGGATTTATAACTGGAAACAACAAGGGGGTCTCAACAACGCCTGTTTTGGTCTCAAGTCTGCCAATTCGGCCAAGCAGGTCTTTTTCGCGAATTTCAAAAGACATCCGCCAAACCCCACGTAAATAAGAATGGGAACATATATATGAAGTGCTGGCGGACGTTCAAGCTTTCTGCTTAAACGAGTGCGCCCATCTAACAAAAAAGCTGTTTTTGGTGCAAAAATTTAGTTACCAGTTTTTACGGTAGGCATAAATATGGAATGCAGACAAACCGTTATTTTCGATATGCGAGTTGACAAGCAAAATGAAAGAGAAAGAAATCACTATCATAAGAAATGGAACACTTATCGACGGCACAGGCGCCAACCCGGTGAAAGATTCTGTCGTAATAGTTGAAGGCAACATTGTAACAGCCGCTGGAAGAGAAAGCCAAGTTGAAATTCCCAAGAAAGCTAAGAAAAAAGTGATAGACGCTTCAGGCCAAACAGTGATGCCGGGCCTTATAGACGCGCATCTGCATCTTTCAGGCATGAAAACAGACCGTGTTCTTGAGGAGATGATACTTAGACCTGAAAAGCTAAGCTTGATAAAAAGCGTTTACGACGCAATCGACCTTCTGGAAGCAGGTTTCACCACAGTCAAAGACTGCGGCGGATTCGGCATAAGCCTGAAAAGAGCTATCGCCGAAGGAACCACTCGTGGACCAAGAATAATTTCGTCCGGGTATATTCTTGGGCAGACAGGCGGCCACGTGGACATACATTTTTTTCCTGTAGAGTGGGTAGATGCGCGAACCACGAAAATGGGTATGTCGCTGCTATGCGACGGCGTGCCCGAATGCATCAAAGCTGCACGTTACGCGTTGAGAGAAGGAGCCGACTTCATAAAAATCTGCGCCAGTGGCGGCGTAATGTCAATGGGAGACCGCCCAGAGGACACGCAGTTCACGATTGAAGAAATACGAGCGATAGTTGAGGAAGCACGACACGTTGGAAAGTTCGTAACAGCGCATTGCCAAGGAACTGAAGCAATGAAAAACGCCATCGCTGCAGGGGTCAAAACAATCGACCATGCTTTCTACCCTGATGAGGAAGTGATAAGGATGGCGAAAGAAAGACGAGATGTTGTTTTTGTTTCGACTCTTTCAATTGGCTGGCGAATAATAACGGGCGGAGTTGAGGCAGGCTATCCAGCGTGGGCGGTTGCTAAAGGGAAAGAAGCATGGGACACCATGATTAAGAACATAGCTAAACTTTACAGGGCAGGCCTAACAATTGCAAGCGCCACAGACTTTGCGGGTTCACCTCTGCTCAAAATGGGAACCAACGCCATTGAGCTTGAATTACTTGTAAAGCACTGCGGGTTCAAACCATTAGACGCTATAACCGCGGCGACGAGAAACGGAGCTAAGGCATGCGGGCTTGAGAAGCTTGTGGGAACGCTGGAAAAGGGAAAACTCGCAGACCTCATAATAGTCGATGGAGACCCCGTCAAAGACATAAGAGTTCTGCAAGACAAGCGCAAAGTGAAGCTGGTGATGAAGGAAGGCAAAATTGAAGCCAACCGAGGAGCCAAAATCCAGAAAAAGGAGAGGGCTTAGGTGATGTCGTTAGAGAATATTGTTAAAGAAGAGCTTTCTGGGCACACTGCCAAGTCCTTCGTAGCTCAAATCTGCCGCTTTCACCGCATCCAAGGCTCAACCATGTTCCACGAAGCCGCAGAGTACGTCAAAAGTGAATTGCAGAAAATCGGTTTATCCGACGCCGCTATACTGCAGTTCCCCGCAGACGGCAAAACCAAGTTCTGGACCCACACAAGCCCAGTAGGATGGGAAGTCAAAAGCGCCGAGCTTCGGCAAGTCGAGCCAGAAGAAAAACTTCTTTGCACGTATGAGGATGTCCCACAGTGCTTGCATACTTTCAGCAACGCCACACCGCCGGAAGGCGTCACTGCGGAGCTAATTGATGTTGGTGCAGGCACGTCTGCAAAAGACTATGAAGGAAAGAACGTTAAAGGCAAATTTGTTCTCGCAACAGGCAGAGCAAGACAAGTTCACCAGCAAGCAGTGAAAAAGTACGATGCAACTGGCGTGATAACAGACACGTGCATAGAATACCCCAGAGTCCGCGAGAGCCTAGACATACCGGACGCCTATGCTTACCAAGGAATATGGCCAACAGCAGAAGACCTGCCAAAAACAAAGTTTGGCTTTTCAATCAGCAAACGCCAAGGAAACGCTTTACGCGCGCTCCTTAAAGCAGGCAAAAAGGTTAAGCTTAGAGCCAAAGTGGAAGCCAAACTTTTCAAAGGCCAAAGCGACGTAGTCACAACCACGATAAAAGGAAAACAGAAACCCGACGAGGAAATCTTTCTGATTGCACATCTTTGCCACCCAAAACCAAGCGCAAACGACAACGCCTCAGGAAGCGGGTTGCTGATGGAAATCGCTAGAACCATAAAGCGGCTTATTGACACGCGCAAGATTCCGCAGCCAGCAAGAACCATACGGTTTTTCTGGGTACCCGAAACCATGGGCACAGTAGCCTATCTTAGCACTTATCCAGAACACGCTCAAAAGCTGGTTGCAGGCATAAACCTTGACATGGTTGGAGAAAACCAAGAACTCTGCAAGTCCACGCTTAACCTTGACCGCACGCCAGACTCGTTGCCCTCGTTTTTGAATGATTACGTGCATTCCCTCATGGAAAAAACGGCAGAAACATTCGACAGCCAAACCACGTTCGGTTCAAGCTCAACATTCCGCTACCGCACAACAGCCTTCAGCGGCGGAAGCGACCACGCAGAATTCACAAACTCCACCACTTCGGTGCCGTGCGTGATGCTCCTGCAGTGGCCAGACATGTATTACCACACAAGCATGGACACAATAGACAAAGTCAGCGAAGACAGCTTGAAACGCGTTGGATGGATAACCACAATTGCCGCTATCACTCTTGCAAACGCCGCTGAAAAAGAGGCCTACTTCTTCGCGTGCACAACCGCCTCGAAAGGCTTAATTCGCATTGCTGAAGCCACCACGCAGATTTTGCGAGAGCTGCAAGCCAAGACTGAAAACCCCAAACTTTGGAAGAACAAGAGGCAGTTAGCAAAAGAAATTACAGAAACAGCCGCCTATGGCAAGACCAAAATTGAACACGTCGTCTGGCGTGAACAGCAAGCAGTCAAATCAGTGAAAAAGCTCGCATCCACCAGCGAACTGGATGCCTTCATTCGCAAATGCTGCAAAGACCTTGCAGGCGCGGGCAAACGTGAAACTGCAAAAATCGAAGAAACCTTAAACTATCTTGCAAAAACCCTGAAAATAAAACTCGCCAAAATTGAAGAGACAAAGGCTGAGAAAGAACTCAAAAAACTGGTTCCCAAACGCCTTTTCAAAGGCACACTAAGCAGCGATTACCTGAAAGAGCTTTTGGGCGAAAAAGAATATGAATGGTACACAAAAGTGGGCGAGGAAGACCTGCACTTTGCCAAGAAAATGGCGGAAATAATAAATTTCATGAACGGAAAACGAACCGCCTACGACATAACTAAGGCGGTTTCAGCGGAATACAGCCCCACCAACGCGGAACACGTGCTGAAGTTTCTGCAAGACTTAGAGAAAGTAAAACTTGCAAAACTGCATTAACCTTTTCCAGCCTTAGCTCTAACAAGACATGCTTATATTGCCCTTTTCCGTGTTTTCAAAGCGGAAGCCAAGATAATGGTTTGCACTATCGAAATAACAGAAAAACCCAAACTGAACAACCCAATCCTTATCGA
>JAWAPV010000129.1:0-4280 GCA_038894255.1 Bathyarchaeia archaeon | reverse complement strand
TTTTAAGCTCAACCAGGTCGCCCACGGAAAGCCTGTCCAGGTCGGAAATTACTTTCACGAATATGAGGCTTTGGCCTTTTCGGGCTGCAAAGTCGAAGCAGCTTGGTCTTGAGCAGCAGGTCTCCGAGACTGTGAACCCCGCGTCTTTGAGCAGTCTCTCAGCCGTTGTTACGTCTCCCTTCCCCGCGTAAGCCATTAGGATGTCACATTAAATATCGCCTTAACGTGAGATATAAACTATACTTGTCTTCTAGAAAACAAGACTAGAACTGAGCTACCACCATGGCGTGGGCCTTGTCGTAAGGTTCTAGGTGAACCACTTCCTCTACGCGGAAACCGCGATGCTTCAAAACCTTGATTTCGTTGCGGTAAACTTCTGAAGGCTCTTTTGTCACGTCGATGCTTTGCGCCTTAACCGCAAGCATAACCCACCCGCCTCTTTTTAGGAAAAGGTCAGCGTTGTCAGCTAACACCTTTGCTTGTTCGGGTTGGGCGATGTCGCAGTAGATGTCGTCCACCTTGCCGTGGACAAGCATCGCGTACTTTTCGGGCATTCGCGCGTCTCCAAGTATTGGGGACATGTTGACTCTGTGGGCGCAAACGTTCTCCACCAAATCTCTTATTGACCGAGAAGCAAACTCCAAACAATACACTTGGCCTTTTTCGCCCACAATGTCTGAAACGTGGCTTGCCGTCGTTCCCGAAGCCGCGCCTAAGTAGAGAACGTGGTGTTCAGGCTTGATTGGAACCGTTTTCAAGCCTTTCAGTATGGCTGCGGCCAGCTTACTTCGATAAGCGTCCCACACGCGGTACTCGACTCCGCCTAGCCGGAGAAGCCTTTCGCCGTAGACGTTTCTGCCTGGAGCCATGTTTCTGGTTGCAAGCCTTTTTGAGCCGTCTTCCAGCACTGCTTGGTATATGGCTGGGAATTCGGGGTGGGGTTTAACTTTAACGTTCACGTCTGTGCTTTCTCCGCTTTTCAAATCTGGCGCGTCTGTCTTCGTTTTTTCTCTTTTCGCGTTTGGGTTTTTTCTCTTCTAACGGTGGTGGCTCCGCGTATTTTTCTCGAATTTCCTCGAGTCTCTGCTCCAAATCAGCCTTCAACTGATCTCTTATGTCTCTCTTGCCGAAAGCATCAGCTCTCACCGCTATGGCTAGTTTTCCAGCTAAAGCCCGAGCAATTTTTCCCCTTTGCCACCTTTTTGCGTCATGCAAGGTGGCATGCTGGAATATGATTCCATGTTTCGGCGGCCGCGTCCCAGTTTTCAACGAGCGGAATAAGGCTTTTTCAGCACCCAACACTTGTATGGTGCTCGCGGGTCTTGCCGCAAGATTCTTTAAACCGCCAGAAATCGCGATTAGCCGCGCAGCAAGCAGCGGGCCAACGAGGAATTTGGTGTTCGGAGCAACTTCCTCCATTGTCTTATCCAAGTAGGTTTCCAAGCTTTGTCTAACATCGTAGAGGTTTAGTAGGTTGTGGCAGAGAGTTTGGATTTGGCTCAGGTCGGCTTCGCTTAGGTCGGCGCCCATGGATTTTTCAGCGGTTTTGCTTATGGCTTCGGCTTTAGCCTGCGGGATGTCCTCTTTCAAAAGGTTTTCAAGCGTAAAGTTGTCCTTGCTTCCCAAGTTCACAATCAACCTTGCAAACGTCTCGTGCTTCTCTAAGAGGCGGTCAAGCTCGGGAAAGTGCACCCCGTACCACTCTCTTGCTCTGCTCATTAGCAGGTTTATGGCACGGTCCAAATCGTCAAGTGTCTGGATTGCCTGCGCCACAATTAGGTCTCTCTTCTCAACCGCACTTTTCACGTGCAGCTTTGCCAGTTCCATGGTGACGTTGTGCATCCAAAGTTTGAATTCGTCAGCGCTTTTAACGAAGCCAGTTTCCATGGCGAGTTCTTCGAGGTGCGAACGTACGTGTTCGCCTGCGGCTGAAGGCTTTTCAACTTCAGCTTCGACACCAGTTTTTTCGCGGGCTTCTTTGGCTAGAGACGGGTTTTCGAATATGAAGGTGTTGAAACCGTGTTTGCGCATGTGCCTAATCAGTTCAGCCATTTCTTCAGGCATTTTTCCCGCTTCGATTTTGGCTAGGATTTTAGCGGTTTCTTGAGCTTTTCGAGGAAAAAGCGTTTGGCCTTCCAGCTCGTTTTTCTCGTTGAAAACCAGTATTCCGAAGGATGTTTCGACTATTGATGCTTTCATTATTAAGCCTCAATTTCATCTTTAATTCTTGGGCCTAGTCTTATTAAACAATCGCTGTCAAAGCGTCCTTTAGTATTTTCGAAGAGAAGTTACCTTATTAAGACAATGGCCCTTTTACTGAAGAATGCAGAGGAGTGAGAACTTCGTGGTTCACGATTTGTTAAGCGTCAGCATAGCTGGCTTGAGACTCTGGAATCCGACGATGCTGGCGTCGGGAATATTGGGCTATTCCCCTTTAACGCTGGCGAGCGTCGTTGAAGGGGGCGCTGGCGCGGTGGTCACCAAGTCGGTTGGGCTTAAACCGCGGAGGGGCTACGCGAACCCGACTGTGGTGCAGACGAACTGCGGGTTAATCAATGCTATGGGTTTGCCGAATCCGGGAATAGAAGCTTTTGCCGAGGATATTCGAGAAGCAAAATCCGCGATTAACGTGCCTTTGATTGTCAGCGTTTATGGTTATTCTGCTGAGAATTACTCGGTGGTGGCCGAGAAAGCGGTGCGCGCTGGCGCGGACGCTGTTGAGCTGAATGTTTCATGCCCGCATGTGGAAGACACGGGTTCCGAGATTGGGCAAGACGCTAGGTTTTTGGCTGAAGTTGTGAAAAAGGTGAAGAAGACTTTGGCTAAGCCTGTTATAGTCAAGTTATCGCCGAACGTAACAAGTATCGAGGAAATTGCCGAGGTTGCTGCAAAGGCGGGGGCTGACGCGTTGACGCTTATCAATACTGTTCGTGCCATGGCGATAGACGTTGAAACTGCTCTCCCAGTTTTGAGCAACAGAAGAGGCGGGCTTTCTGGTTCCGCGGTAAAACCCATAGCTGTGCGATGTGTTTACGATGTTTACGAGCAGGTTAAAACCCCCATCATTGGCTGTGGCGGAGTGGCAGACTGGAAGGATGCTGTGGAGTTTATTCTCGCGGGAGCTTCCGCTGTTCAGATAGGCACGGCCATAGCCGTGAAGGGCCCAAACGTCTTTTTGGCAGTGGCTCGAGGGATAGAGAGATATTTGAAGAAGAAAAGACTAGAGAGCGTGAACGAGCTTGTCGGCCTATCGCATCGCAGATAACCAGCAGAGGACAACCCGCATAATAGAAGTTCAGAATTGTGGGCTAGACGCAAAAGTTTTCAAGTTTATGGATAAGCGGTGCGCTAAAGCAAAGCCTGGACAGTTTCTCATGCTGTGGATTCCAGGCGTGGACGAGATTCCCTTAAGCGTGCTGGGCGCCCAGAAAAACGGCATGGTTTCAGTTTTTGTCAAAAAAGTTGGTGAAGCAACAAGGGCGCTACACAACATGAAGGTTGGCGACGTCATCGGCGTACGAGGCCCTTTTGGCAACAGTTTCACATCAAAAAAAGGAAAACTCCTTATGGTGGGCGGCGGAACGGGTGTTGCTCCGCTTCTCTTTCTGGCTGGGCGTTTGAAAAAAAAGGCAGAAAAGCTTATTTTCGTTTTGGGAGCCAAAACAAGAGAGGAACTGTATTTTCTTGACGAACTAAAAGAGATATGCGTAAAAGAAGAGTTTGCGGCAACAACCGAAGATGGCAGCTACGGCCTGAAAGGCTTAGCCACGGCGCCTTTAGACTCTATTTTTTCAAATGGGAAAATTGACATGGTTTACACTTGTGGACCTGAGCCAATGATGCTGAAAGTGTTTAACTTGGCTGAAAAACACGGCGCGGACATCGAAGCCAGCTTGGAACGCTTGATGCGGTGCGCCATAGGACTATGCGGAAGCTGCACAATAGGCAGATACCGCGTCTGCCAAGACGGGCCAGTTTTTAGGCGAAGCCAACTTCTAGAGGTTAAGAACGAGTTTGGAGTTTCGAAAAGGGATTTTGACGGCCGCAAGATTCCCATTTGATGTCGCCAGTAACGCTGAAAGTGGAAAATTTCTGTTTAGACAGATTTTTAAGTAACGTGCACGTGTAAGTGTGGCATGGCGTTTGTTGCTCATTTCAGCCCAAGCTGGTACGTGCTTTTCTTCGCGTTTTTCGTAGCTTGGCTACTATTGGCGTTTATGCGAAGAAAAATTACAGAGAAAAAGGAAGTGAAGGAACAACTGGTTTTAGGGCTTATTGGC
>JAWAPV010000128.1:0-4288 GCA_038894255.1 Bathyarchaeia archaeon | reverse complement strand
GAAAACGAACGCAGAAACCTTTTGCTCGAAATTGACGAACTCAAAAAAATAGCCGACTCCAAAGCAAGAGCACTAGAAAACGAGGTAAGCATGCTCAGAGAAGAGGTTAAATCGCTTCGTATTCTTCTCGGCGGAGGAGAACCCACATCCGAAACAGAGCCTCCAGCAAGAAAAAAAGCGTATAAATGAGTTCTCTTAACGCTTAAACCACAGCCAAAAGACAAGTTACACTATAACCCTGTTGTGTGAACAAGTATGCCGATAAAATATTTCGAAGCACCAGACGTGAAAAGGCTTGTAGAAGAAATTACAAATGCTCTCGACTTTTTTCACGTGGTTCCCCAATTTGTTTATTGTTACCGAAGTAAAGGCTCTTCTTCTGCACGGACAGTGGCGCGAATTCACGGACTAGGCAAAATCTGGCAAGAAGCCCTAAACCTTCCCCCTTCCTATGTTATTGAAGTTATTTCTGAACGTTACGACAAAATGAGCCCTGCTGAAAAAGAAAAAACAATAATTCACGAGCTTCTGCATATTCCAGCAAAGTTTGCTGGCGGCTTTCGTCCGCACAAAGGCTATATTGACTATGCTAAGGTGGAATCCCTTCACAAGAAGTTTCGGCAGAAACGCTCAGCCAACCAACAAACAAACTGACATTGACTGTGTTTGTCATGTTGCAAACTGCTTCCAACACTTAGCGAAGGTTTTTAAGAGACCATTAAGAGTGAAAAATAAAAACTCGCTTAAGCCGTCTGCCCTTTAATAAAATGGCCATCGAGGCTGAGCCAGTAAATGAAGTACGTAATGAAGAGCCTAAAGCACAATGGAATATACGTTCCTCCATACGATTACAAAGGGTTTTCAGTAAAAATCAAGGGAACAACAATAAAGCTTTCGCCGAAAACCGAGCAAATGGCCATCGCATGGGTTAGAAAGGAACAATCCAAACTTTCTCCTCCAGACAGCGTTTTCTACAAAAACTTTATGGAAGACTTCATTGAAGCTTTAAAAATAGAGAATCCTTCATTGGAAGATTTTTTGAACAACCTGAAAATCAAAGAAGACTTCAAGCTTCCTGAGGATGGACAAACAAGAAATGATGTGAACGTTGACTTTTCGGAAATAAGAGAGTACCTGTTACAAGAACAGCTAAAGAAACAAAACATGACAAAAGAGGAAAAAAAGAGGCTGGCTCAAGAAAGAAAACAAAAAAGAGAAGAACTAAAACAGCACTATGGCTACGCCATCGTTGACGGAAACAAAATAGAAATCGCCAACTGGACCGCCGAGCCCTCATGTATTTTTGCAGGAAGAGGAGACCACCCAAAACGCGGCAAATGGAAAGAAGGCCCCCAACAAAAAGACATAATCCTAAATCTTTCCGAGCCAGATAAACCGCCTCCAGGAGAGTGGAAAGCGGTTTGGGAGCCGACGCGAATGTATATTGCTTGCTGGCGCGACAAGCTTAGCGGCAAAATGAAGTACGTCTGGTTTTCAGACTCCGCCTTTCTAAAACAGAACCGCGAGAAGGAAAAGTTCGACAAGGCAGCAAAACTCGAAGACAAAGTTCCGAAAATCGCAGAACACATAATGAGCAACCTAAACCACGAGGACATTGAAAGAAGAAAAATAGCAACAATATGCTGGCTAATTCTTGAAGTTAACATGAGAGTTGGCGACGAAAAGGATCCAGGCGAGGCGGACACTGTCGGAGCAATTACGCTTCGGCCTGAGCATATAAAAATTGAGGGCGACACCTTGCACTTTGACTTTCTCGGTAAAGATGCCGTGCGGTGGACCAAACAGGTAAAAGCGCCCATGCAAGTGATTGAAAACATTAAAGAGTTCTCCGAAAAATGCAAAGAGTATCTGTTTGAGGGAATTGACTCCAAGAAAGTCACACGTTTTCTTAACGAGAAAATGGAAGGGTTGACCGCCAAAGTTTTCAGAACATGGAAAGTAACAAAAACAGTAAGCGAATATTTGCAGAGGAATCCTTGCAAGAAAGAAGATCCGGAATACGTGAAGCTATACAATGCGAAAATGGCTAACCTTGAAGCAGCAAAAGTCGCTAACCATAAACGAAAGGTTCCAGCAAACTTTGAAGAGCGATTAGCAAAGAAAGAAACTAAACTTCGGCAACTGGAGGAATCACTTAAAGAGAAAATGGCTCAAGGCAAGAAAACCGAGACTCTCCAGCAAAGACTTGAAAAGACTAAAAGGGACATCGAGCTTGCTAAAGAAACAAAAGAATACAATTTGGGGACTTCTCTAAAATCGTACATCGACCCACGTGTTTACGTAAGATGGGCCAACAGCGTTGATTTTAATCTGGAAAAGTTTTATTCTAAAACTTTAAGAAACAAGTTCAGTTGGGCATTGGAAAATAAATCCACCTAACGCGCCAGCGAATCACCGTATTGGGAGATGTCGGAGGCTTGCAAGATTTCTCTACGTTTAACAATTTCATCAAAATCAACATAGTTTCCGCCAACTATTTTCAGTTTAGCACTAATTTTCTTTCTCTCTATGGTTATCACGTTGTAAGAGTTGCAGAAAAAGCCTCTTAGCTTCTCGCATGAAACGCTGCCAGCATGTACAATTTGCATTTTTTCCATTTGCCATCTCCATGGTCTATGGCGGTGTCCACATAAGATTAGGTCGGTCTTCGACTTCGTTAGGCTTCTCAGCACGTCGCCCGCGTCCACTATCGTAATCTGGTCTGCGCCAGTGTCGGGGACTGGAACCACATGGTGGTGTATGGCGACAATTTTCACTCTGTCCTTGTATTTCTCCAGCGTTTTTTCCAGCCAAACGTTTTGCCTGTGTCCAACTTCTCCGTCGTCTCTGTCTGGTCTTGCTGAGCTAAGAACAATTATGACTGCTTCCTCGACTTCTGTTATTTGAGAAAACGGAAAATATTCTCTAAAAAGCAAATAGCCCGTAGATCGGTAATCGTGATTTCCGCTTATGTATATCGGTTTGGCTTTCAACTTTTTAAGTTCTCTGGCGGCAATCTGAAACTCTGATATTAATCCGTCCTCTGTCATGTCGCCGGTGACAAGCACAACGTCAGGAGCCATTTTGTTAATTTCTCTTATAGAGGTTCTGAGCGCTTCTTTTCTGAGCATTGGGCCACAGTGAACATCTGAAATCTGTGCTAACAGCATGAGTTTTCAACAGCTGCCTATTCTCTGCTTGAAAGAACAATGATGTAATCAGCCGTGTCAGCACACATGTCTGCCGCTTGTTCGATGAACTCGATTAAGTCATCAAATATTACCATGAAACCCGCGTTCATTTCTTTGCCATAATTGATAAACGAAGACTTTGTTTTCAAATATTGGTCGTCAAGTTTATGTTCAATTTCTTCAACCTTTTCTGCGCCTTTAACAGCTTCCAAGGGGTCCACTGAAATTTTCTCAATGCTATGCCGCAAGGCTTGAGCGCAGTCTACAAGCAAAGAGGTCATGTAAACCGTGTCTTTGCATAGCTCATCAGGGATTTTTGTGTCTTCAAGCATTTGTATGCATCTGGCAGCGTCTTTCACGTGGTCTGCGAGGGTGTCAAGTCTTTTAACGACATGAAGCAAGTCTTCTCTATAATCAGCAAGAAGTGCGGCACCTTTGGATAATTCCTTGAAAACCTCTATTCTTAAACGGTCCACCTCTTCTTCTACCTTGAAAAGGTTCTGTATGTGCTGCTGGGCTTCTTTTGGTTTAGATTCAGAAATACTTTGTATCGCCTGATGAAGGAAGATCACGGTGTCTATTGCCCTTGTTATCTGTTCCTGCGCCAAGTCTAACGCCTTTGTTCTTCGGCGCTTTTCGAACCATGCGTAGCTTCTTCGTTCCAACACCCATTTCTCCGTCATGCTAAATTTACGCTACAAGCTTTATAACATTTCTCAACATATTCTATGTAGGCGCTCTTTTTATAGGATACTTGGAAGAGCTTAAGGCTTATTTGTTCTGGCGAAAATGAAGAAACAAGGCTGAAAAACTTGGCTAAGCAGCAGATTGCAGAAACCTTAAGCAAACTATCATCAAAAAATGAAGTAAAATACTCAGTTTATCTTACTGCCATCGTAGTATTCTTTATTCTCATACTTTTCCCGCCGATTTTAGGCATAATAATTAAATGGAACGCGCTGAGCGCCGTTTTACAGAAGCCACAAATTACAGAACGCGCGCTGGCTGCCATACTAAATTCTTTCACGGTTGCCTTACTTGTTTCCGTCATGAATGTTGCGGCAGCTATTCCTTTGGCATGGCTTATTGCTAGAGGC
>JAWAPV010000127.1:0-4297 GCA_038894255.1 Bathyarchaeia archaeon | reverse complement strand
ATCTGTCAGCTGGCACCTTCCAGGCCCAGTGGCTACCTTCCACCCGTACCTGGCTACCTCAGTCTACGAGGTCACCATCCTCAACAGGCTCTACGACGGCATGATTGAAGTTGATGCCTACACCCACAAGGACATTCCGTTCTTAGCAGATTATTACAAGATTCTTGACTGGACTGGTCCAAGCGGCGAACCAGGCATGGAAATAGTATATTATATCCGAGAGGACATTTTCTGGCAAGATGGCGAGTGCGTGAGCGCAGACGACTTCATTTGGCAGTATGACTTCATCAACAGCATTAGGCCAAGTCAGCTTTTGCCGATTTGGTCGACTTATCATGGCTGCAAGAAATACAATGATTTCTGCTTTAGCGTGAAGACAAACCAGACAGGCATGTGGCACTTCTACACGATGACTATGGGCCTTGTCTTTCCTAGAAAAGTCTGGGAGCCTTTCTGGGGTGACTTGGCAGGCGCAAGCGCCTTTAAGCCTTGGGAAGTAGCCTACACTGCTTGGGTTCCAGAAGGGTTGCAGGGACCGACGCCGCCGCCAACATGCCTCTACGGTACTGGCGAGTGGATCTTCCACAGCTATAGCCCCATTCTTTCACTTGTCCGCGTTTACAAGAATACTAATTCGTGGTTCAAGAATGCTGCAGGTCCATGCCGACAAAGAGGAAGCATAGTGCCGCCGTGCACATGTTATAAGAATATAACTCTGGAGTTTGAGAACACGACGAACGTTCCGTTCCCGCCTGCAGGAAAAAGCATATACTGCACCTACTGGCACTGCATAACGCCCGGAGTGCTTTTCAGCAGCATATGGCACTGCACTTACCACGGCGACAACGACAACAATGGTCTTGACCCATGCGACGACATCAACCTTCACTGTAAGCAACCTTCATGCTACTACTGCCTTAATCTATGCGTCCATGTGGATGAAGTAACAATAGTAGGCGATAAAGTCAAGATAAAGGTAAGCGCGAGCATTCCGAAAATCACCAAGAGAGCCATCCGGCTAGACAAGTTTAACGCGGATACTAAAAACGTATGCGAGCACAGCTGGGAGCTTCACTTCAACTGCACCAAACACGCCAGCGGAACACAAATTCTAGATCCACTGCAATACCATGAATGGTGGCAAGCATTTTCAGAAGCCAGCACAGGTGCATGCCTCCACGTAGTCACGCTCAGAATCAACAACACAAACGGCGTCAACGTATACCACAGGCTTATGGCCGTCCTCGTAGGTGACACTGACTGCAACTCCATGGTTAACATGATTGACCTTTACAAAGTGGCTATCGTGTTCGGCAGAACATCAGGCAAACCAGGGCTTCAAGACTGGATAGTCGAAGACATGGACGCCAACGGCGTCATCAACATGCTTGACCTCTACATCACAGCTATAAACTTTGGAAAAACCTGCCAGTGTTAAAAATAAGCAAAGCCCTCTATTTCCCCTCCTTTTTTCGTATTAAATAACTCATGTTCGCATAATAGTTGGCTAGGTTTTTGTGGGTCTGTCAAAGTATATGTTTTTGCCTTTTGCCGAAATCGGAACTCCAATAATCACGGTGGCTTCCGGAAGTAGCCCCAACCTTGCAGCGGCGGCCCCAATCCGGTACATCACGCGGTTGTCAACATTCAACTCGCTCGCCGCCTTCACAGCAGAACCCAACGCAATTCCCAAATCCAAAGCCTTAAACAAGCATGTTGGCCCCACAAAGTCTTTTCCCTGCCGCTTTTCCTTCGCCTCAAACTCTTTGCAGCCGCCGAAGCCGCATGCCCCGCAGTCAAGTCCCAAGAAACTCTTGCTTCCACGCACGCCAACAAGCACAACAGCCTCAGAATCCCTCACGTTCTTCGCGTCACGCCTAAACCCCTCAGCATTCCTCTCAGCGCCTATTTCCTCCATCTTGGCAGCAACCGCATCCTTTTCTTCGCCATAGACAATCAAAGTTAAAATGTCATCCGTACCCGCAGACTTCGGCGCAGTCCGCGCAGCCACCAGCATAAGCTTAGCCACGCTCAAAACTCCGTCGCGCTCCGCATCTCCAGCTTCTATGCGACCCGTTTTCAAGCCTCTCACCAAACTGCACAAGCCGTGCGAACAACACTAGCAAAGGCTAAGCTTAAAACCCTTTAGGAGCGCTGCTCACGGGGCAAAGGCTGTCTTCAGCATCTCAACGATTCTGCCAATCTCCCCAGTATAAGCCGCCACCGCCAAAAACGAGACGCCCAAAAGCAGCAAAAGCGCGCCGACCACTCTACGTTCAGCCGTATCCATGTCCATCTACCTTACATGCTTTTTCAAGGCAGTTTCAATATACTCTTTTGGCACGCATCCTACCACGCGGTCAACCTCTCTGCCATCTTTCATGATAAGTACAGTTGGTATGCTGAAAACCTGAAAACGCTCAGCCGTGTTAGGGTTCTCATCAACATTTAGTTTTCCAACAAGAACCTTGCCCGCGTATTCCTTGGCCAACTCGTCTATAGTTGGCGCCAACGCTCGACAAGGCCCGCACCAAGCCGCCCAAAAATCAACCAAAACCAGCGAGTTCTTGCCGACCACTTCGTCAAAGTTCAAGTCGGTGAGATGAAAGGGTTCCTTGCTCATTTCCAGCTTCGTCTCCTTCAACCTTGCAAGTTCTTTAAGCTTCTTCTTTCGGATACGTTCTAGTTCTTCCTCGTCTGATATAAATTGTTTGGATTCATCACGCACGCTTCTCCGCGCCACAACAATCACTTCTCCAGAAGCCTTACCATCCTTTTAAGTCGTGCGCAACTGATTCTTTTAGCAAGAATTCGCCAATTGATTAACGCGATTTGGCTGACAAGAAGAATTAGAAGGCAAAAATTTTATCGTTAGAACTCGTATCATGTGAAGGGTGAAATCTTGGGCAAAATTGTAAGAATCGGCGTGACCTTTCCTCCAGACCTCTTAAGCGAATTTGACAGCATTCTCAGCGGCATGGGTTACGAAAGCCGCTCCAAGGCCATACAGGACGCGGTTAGGTTTTTTGTTTCTGAAAAAAAGTGGCTCCAAACCGAAAAAGGCTCACGCGCAGGCGTGCTCGTGCTTCTGTATGATCATGAAGTTAAAGGTTTAGAGAACACGCTTACGCATGTGCAACATCATTTCGCGCACGTGATATGCTCAACAATGCATGTTCACCTAAACCCGAAAGAATGCCTTGAAGCCATAGCTGTAAAGGGAAGTGCCTCCGAAATCTTGAAGCTAAGCAACGAGCTGTCCTCAAAGAAGGGAGTAAAAATCCTCAAAACAACACTTGTTCAAGTTTAACCAGTCACTTCAAACATCCTTTCCAAAGCTTTCCTAGCCTGTCTTGCTATTGGCTCTGGAACAGTAACCGCGTAAGTCTCATTCTTAAGCGAAGCGTAAACCCTCTCAAGCGTATTAAGCTTCATGTTCGGGCAAACCGCATCCTTATAAGCCAAAACAAACTCCTTGCCCGGATTCTGCTTTCTGAGGCGATGCAAAATCCCCTCCTCAGTGCCAACAATAAAAGTTCTCACATCTGTTTTCTCTGCGTGCTGGCACATCTGAGAAGTGCTTCCCACAAAATCAGCAACATCCTGAACTTCCAAGCTGCACTCAGGATGAACCATAACCACCGCATCTGGGTATTGCAGTTTTTTTATCTGGATGTCCTCTTTCTGGAAAAGCAGATGAGTTGGGCAGAAACCCCATTCTGGAACAGGGATTATTGTTTTGCCTGTTTTCCTTTCCACGTATTTAGCTAAATTTCGGTCTGGCCCAAAAAGCACGGTTTCCGCTTCTAGAGAATCGATGATTTCAACCGCGTTTGCGGACGTGCAACAAATATCCGCATAGGCTTTTGTTGAAGCCAAAGTGTTTACATACAAAACTAGAGGAGCGTCTGGATGCTGGACTTTGATCCGTTTAATCTCTTCTACGGTAAGCATCTGAGCCATTGGGCATCGTGCACCAAGTGTTGGCAGTAGCACTTTCTTGTTCGGGTTCAAGATAGCAGCTGATTCCGCCATGAAGTCGACGGCTGCGAAGACTATTATGCTTGCCTCTTTCTCGTTCATTGCTTTTCGGCTTAGCTCTATGCTGTCACCGACGTAGTCGGCTATGTCCTGTATTTCGGGGCGTTGATAGTTGTGGGCGAGGATGACTGCCTTTTTTTCTTTTTTCAGTTTCTCTATCTTCTCGGTTAAGCTCACTTTTATGCGCCTTTAGCTTCTGGTTGCGGAAGTATGCTAAACTTGAGGCATGATATATTGTTTGCTTTTCTTCTGTTTT
>JAWAPV010000126.1:0-4337 GCA_038894255.1 Bathyarchaeia archaeon | reverse complement strand
AGATTCGTGGGCTAGGAAGTTCAGAAAAGCCAAACTGCCGGTTGTAGGCGACGACTTAATTGACCAGGTAGGCGCAACGGCTTTGCACAAAACCTTGCTTGGACTTCTTTCCAAAAGCGGCGTGCACATAACCGAGACCTATCAGCTGGACGTGGGCGGCGGCACAGAATCCCTAAACACGCTGGAACGCGCCAGAGAGGTTAAACGCGCTATAAAGACAAAGTCGGTCCAATCAGCTTTGCCTTACAAGGCTGAAGTGGTGGCAGGCTCAACCGACTACGTGGACTTTCTTCAAAACAGGCGGGACACCTACTTCTGGATGAGAGGCGTTTACTTCTGCAACGTGCCCATGCAGATGGATCTCAAACTTTCAACTGTGGACGCGCCGAACACCGGCTCAGTGCTGTTCGATGTCATAAGAGCAGTTAAAATAGCATTAAACAAGGAAGCCAGCGGCGCGGTTCTGCCAATTTGCGCTTACGCTTTTAAGCACCCGCCAAAGCCGGTTTCGCTGGAAAAAGCCGAAAAAATGTTTGCCGACTTCGTAGCCTAAGAAAGGCTTTGAAGCTCACGCAGAACCTTATTTTTCAATCCGCTTTCCAAGAGTCTATCCTTCAGTAAACTTATCGTTTTTACAGGTGTAGGGTCAACTCCGCGCAACACAGCCAAGTAAACGCTTGTGAAGTCGCCGATGCTTATGGTTGAGCACATTCTGCTAAGTCGGTTTTTTCCCATGCTTTGAACCTCGAAAATCCGCAGATGCTTCTCGTGCAAAAGTTTTTCAGTAAACTCGATTCTTGTTCGGATTTCAGGCGGCTCTTCCGCGTCTCGTATGAAGATTAAAGAAAAATGCTTTGCCATTTTACCCATGTATTCCCAGCCTACAATCTCGTTGTGGTTAAGCTCCGAAAAAAACTCCCACTTTGCGGGGACCTTGCTGTTCTCGTTAAACTGGGTTTTAAAACGTTGCGCAACACCCCTGTAACAGCCAAAGCCGTAGACTACTGGAACCGTTCCGTTAACCGCAGAAGCCAAAGTTTTAGAAAAGTTGCCGTTCAAAGGTTTTTTAGGAGAGTTTTCGCTGCTCACAACCTTTAAAACCTTGACGGCCTCAGCAATTTCCAATGTCACGCCAGAAACCATGCTGAGCTTTTCCAAGAAAACGAGCAAAGGCAGAAACAGGTAGGGGAGCGCTGCTCGGGGAGCCATCCCCGCGGGCACAACCAAATGGGGAACGCTGAGCTTTTTTGCGTACTGTTTCAAAGAGCCTCCTGAAGTTATGCAGACCACCATGCAACCACGCTTTAATGCGTCAAGAAAAACGCTAAGCGACTCTTCAGTTTCTCCAGAGTAGCTGACAACAAAAACAAGCGTGCGCTCGTTTGCGTATGCGGGCAACAGGTAGCTACGGCAAACTTCGATGGGAACCGCTATTCTGTCTTCAGCCCAGTCTTTTAGCAGTTCGCCGCCAACTGCAGAGCCGCCCATTCCAGCAACAATAATGTTTTGAGGTTTAGCAAAGTCAAGAATAACTTTCTTGGCTAGTAACGCGGCTTCCTCATAGTGTTTAAAAGCGTCAATACATGAAGAAAGCATGTCCTTCTTGTCGATTTTCCGAATGACCTCTAAATCGTCAAGGCATGTTGTGCTTGGCAAGCTTGTTCAACTCAATCCTATCTTATAGCAGATTTATATTATGCTTATTGTCCTAAAACAGTTAAGGCGAAAAAGAAACGTGAGAAAAAAGTTTTCAATAGCTATTCCAGCTTCGGTGGTTTCAGACACGCCTCACCTGCGGGAGAAAACTGCAAAAATCGGCTTAATCGGCAGAGCCGCAGCCATCTTCCAAGTTGAAGAAATAATAATTTACCCAGACAACCCTGCCCAAAAACAAAACACCGAAACGGAGCAGATTGCGCTTCTGCTTTCCTACATGGAAACCCCTCAATACTTGCGCAAAAGACTGTTCAAGTTTGATCCACGCTTGCAGTATGCGGGGATACTTCCACCTTTGCGCACCTTTCACCACCCTCTAAACCGTCAGATAAAGAAGCTGAAAATTGGAGAACCCCGCGAAGGCGTCACCGTTTCTCAGACAGAAGAAGGAACGCAAGTGGATGTCGGAGTCGAGAAAACAGCTTTGATTCCACACAAGAAGCTGCCTGCCAACATGCGAGTTACGGTGAGAATCGCAAAAGCGTCAGCTGACCGCTTGGAAGCAGAAATCGCAGACCGCGACGAAATTCAGGAGTATTGGGGCTACAAGGTGACAGTCTCAGAAAATTCTTTTGCTGGAACACTGAAAAACCGAAAATTCGATTTGACTATTGCCACCTCTAGGCTGGGTACTCCAATAAGCAGTGTTGCTTCGAAAATTGCTGAAAGATACGGGGCTGCAGAAAGCGTTTTGGTGGCTTTTGGAGCGCCTTCTCAAGGGCTTCATGGGATTGCGAAAAGCGAAGGGTTGAACCTTGAGGAGGTTGTGGATTTTGTTGTGAACACTATTCCAGGTCAGGGAACTGAAACGGTTAGAACTGAGGAGGCGGTTTTTGCTTCTTTGGCTGTGTTGAACGTTTTGGTGTTTAAGGTTTAAATGTTTGTTTCGTGTTTGTGCTGGTATGTATTTCGACTTGGCAATGCCGTTGACGCTTTTCGCGGTTACACTCATAGCTGTTTTGCTTAGTGAGAAAAGCGAAGGAAAACTGAAAAAATCTTTCGCAGGAGCACCTTGTCCAGACCTTGCGCCCACTTCCCTACAAAGTAGCCTGTGGAGAGGATCCCTACGGCTATCGCCAGGGCGACGGGGATGTCTAAGCGCCCTTCTTTTTTGTAGTTCAGGGCGGCTGGTATGAGTATAGGCAGCGAGAAAACCAACAGAGTTGTGCCCTGAGCTGTATGCTGGTCAAAGTGGAGGAGCATAGACAATAAGGGAATAATGACGATGCCTCCGCCGACACCTACTAACCCACTGATGAGCCCAGCACCCGCGCCAATCAGCGTCGCTACAATAAGCAGCGACCAAGTAGTGGTTTCAAAGCCTGCTGTCCACATATTTTGCTGGGAGGATTTAGAGGAGCATGATTATCCCCATGATCCCGATCGTAACGGAGAAAATCTGTGCCAGTAGGGGACCTGCGAGCTTCTGAGCGAAGCGTGAGGAGAAAAAGCTCCCTATGACTACGCCTATCACTAGCCCCCAGACTATCCACCACTGCACATGACCTTCTTGCCAATAGGGGATAGCTGCCATAAAAGCTACTGGTAGCGTCATAGTGAAGAGGCTTGTGCCTTGGGCGGTGTGCTGGTCTATCCGTCCCAGAAGGAGCAGAAGCGGTACCATAATCACTCCCCCGCCAAGCCCTGTAAGCCCTTTGATGGCGCCGGTTAGGGTGCCGACCAATAAGCCTACCAATCCTTCCCTCCATCTATCAGGCTGTTCTGCTGGCTTGGCTTGGATAGGGCGAAGCGACTTATAGAAGATATACGCCGCCATCAGCACCAGAAAGACTGCGAAAATCTTTTTGAGGTCGTCGCCATTTATCTTGTGCACCACCAGATGAGCCACAAAGTAGCTACTCACCGCTAAAGATGCTGCGATTGCCAGCGCCAGCGTGATGCGCACCCGTTTGAAGCGGTAGTAGTTCCACGCTGCAGCAGCAAATATCGGAAAGGCAAACGCCATGAGCGCTGTCCCCTGAGCCTGATGCTGGGAATATCCCAGCCCCAAAACCAGCGCAGGGATGATAACCGTCCCACCCCCTATACCCACTAAGCCGCTTAGGACGCCAGAGACGAGTCCTAATCCGATCCCTATGACGAACTCCATGCCCGCAAAGGTACGGCATTATTGCAACATTTGTATCAAAAAACTTCCTGCCTTCGGTGATAACTTTGCCGCATGCGCACAGGCACGCTCGGCGTCAATCTCTCTGGACTGCTGCCCATCATTCGGAAGTACTTGTACACTCATGCGGATGTCTTCCTGAGAGAACTCATCGCCAACGGTGTAGATGCGTGTCAAAAGCTTCTTGCTGTCGCCCCTTCTGAGGGCATACAAGTCTCTGCGGATGAACTAAAAGTAGAGATTTTGGTCTATCCAGCCAAGCGTCAGCTCGTCATCCGAGATAATGGCATCGGCATGACGGAGGAAGAAGTAGAACGCTTTTTGACCGTGATAGCGGCATCCAGCGCCAGGGAGTTCGCTGAGAAGTACAAAGAGACGGACATCATCGGCTTTTTTGGGATGGGGTTTTATTCGGCGTTCATGGCAGCGGAGAAAGTGGAAGTCCTAACGAAATCCTACAAACCCGACGCCCCTGCGGTACGCTGGATAGGGG
>JAWAPV010000125.1:0-4358 GCA_038894255.1 Bathyarchaeia archaeon | reverse complement strand
CACAGAGTAAGCTATAGGGTTCCAGTCAGGCGGAATTGACCAAGACCAAAAGATTACGCCAGCGATAACATGCAAAAGAAATTTTACGAATATGCTTATTCCTACTCCGGCAGTGGCAAATGTCACGGAACTTTTGTGGAAGATTCCTGCGAGTCCTAGTGCTCCAAAAGCTATTGGGTATTCAAGGAAAACTTGGATTGGATTTGTGATGGGTGAATATGGAAGGAGCATTATGTCTATTGGAAGAGCTATCAACCCAAAGATAACTCCAGAAATGAATCCGACGATTACACCTCTTCTTAGGGCTAGCCACATCACTGGAATCATACTTCCTAAAGTTATTGAACCGCCATATGGAAGCGAATAAGGACGTATAGCGTACAAGCCTGCTGATAATGCCGCAAAAATTATGATTTCTGCAAGTATTCTAGTTTGTGAAATTGCTCTTTTACTTCCGCTCATGGTTTTATCCCTCCGCCAGTATTATCTGGTTCAGGTTCTATGGGTCGACGACATTTTTAGTCGTCCTCTCAGCCGGGTCATTTTTCCCAGCTCCCCGCAAACCTTGAGAAGGTAATTGTTATTTATTGGTATATCTACTTTTCCTTGACACGATTCAAAAACAAGCATAAAAACGCGGTTGGTAAAAGATGAACAAGCTGCCTAAAGACTTCAAAATTTCGGCCATCGAAAAAAAGTGGCAAACAGAGTGGGAAAAAAGAGGCACGTACCGTTATGACTGGAACGACGATAAAAAGCCAACATTTAGCATTGACACGCCGCCTCCGTACACTTCAGGCGAGTTCCACACTGGTCTGGTTCTCAACTGGACCTATTTTGACATGCTGGCGAGATACAAGCGAATGAGGGGCTTCAACGTTCTTTTTCCGCAAGGCTGGGACTGCCACGGACTGCCTGTAGAGGTTGAGGTTGAGCGGAGAAACAACATAAAGAAAACCGACCTTCCGCCTGACCGCTTCAGGAAAATGTGTATGGAGCTTGTTGAAGAGAACATTGCAAGCATGAAAGAATCCATTACGCGGCTAGGATGCTCAATCGACTGGACCACCGAGTACCGGACAATGGACCCTGACTATTGGAGGCGCACGCAACTATCGGTCATACT
Organism: Bathyarchaeia archaeon; assembly: GCA_038894255.1. GTDB lineage: Archaea > Thermoproteota > Bathyarchaeia > Bathyarchaeales > Bathycorpusculaceae > JAWAPV01. The sequence goes on along the minus strand of JAWAPV010000125.1, from coordinate 3,232 downwards.
GCTTTACAGGAAAGGCTACAGCTACAGAGGGAAACATCCTGTTAACTGGTGCCCAAGATGCGAAACCGCTATTGCTGATGCTGAAGTGGAGTATGACGCGCGCAAAACCAAACTGCACTATGTAAAGTTTGAACTTGCAGATGGAGGTTTTCTTGAAATAGCGACCACGCGGCCTGAACTTATTCCCGCATGCGTAACTGTGGCGGTTCACCCCGAAGATGAGCGCTACGCTAAATTTGTCGGAAAGAAGATACGTGTTCCCACAACCGACCGAGAGGTTACTATAATAGCGGATGAAATGGTTGACCCGAAATTTGGAACAGGCGTTGTGATGATTTGCTCCTATGGCGACAAGGCTGACGTGAAAACCATTTTGAAACACAAATTGCCAACCATAATGTGCATTGACGAGCAAGGGCGCATGACTGAGAAAGCTGGCAAATATGCTGGGATGAAAAGCGAAGACGCCAAAACCGCCATACTCCAAGACCTCAAGACCCATGATTTGCTTTCTAAGGCGGAAGACCTAAACCAAGAAGTCAGCCTTTGCTGGCGATGCCACACCCCGATTGAGATTCTGGAAAGAGAACAGTGGTTTATGAAAACCCGCATGTTGACAGAAGAAGTCGTGAAAAACGCTCTGGAAATCACGTGGTATCCGGACTACATGAAGCATAGGCTAATCAACTGGGCAAAATCGCTCGACTGGGACTGGGTAATCTCGAGGCAACGTGTTTTCGCCACGCCAATACCCATCTGGTACTGCAAGAACTGTGGAGAAGTGATTCTCGCGGACGAAAGCTGGATTCCCATTGATCCAAAAGTCGAGAATCCAAAATCAGCCAAGTGTCCAAAATGTGGTAGCAAGGAATTTGTTCCCGAACGTGACGTGCTGGACACATGGATGGATTCGTCACTAACTTGCGCGGTACACGCTGGCTGGCCAGACCGCCAAGACTGGCACAAGCGGTTCCCCGCGGATGTGCATCCTTCTGGCGTGGATATCATTCGGACTTGGGCTTACTATTTGATGGTTAAGCACCTTGCGCTGTTCGGCGAGAAGCCCTACAAAAGCTGTTTGATAAACGGGATGGTGCTGGGCACTGACGGCCGTGAGATGCACAAGCACCTTGGCAACTACGTGGCTTCAATGGAAGTTATCGATAAATACGGTGCGGATGCGCTTCGACAGTGGGCGGCAGGCGGCGGAGCAACAGGTTCCGACATCCCCTTCAGATGGCCTGACGTGGAGTATGGCTGGCGTTTTTTGATTAAGCTTTGGAATGCCTCACGCTTCGTTAGCGAACTTCTCAAAGACTATAAGCATGATGAAAATGCTGGCTATTCTCTGCAGACATTAGACAAGTGGATTCTTAGCAGGGCAGAGAAGCTGACTAAGAAGGTTACAGACGCGTTTGAAAAATGCCAGTTTAACATTGCCATGGAAGAAGTGCGCAACTTTACGTGGCACGTTTTTTGCGACTGCTACATCGAGGCCGTTAAAGACAGGCTGTATAAGCCTGAAGCCTATGGTGAAGAGAAGAAAAAAGCAGCACAATTCGCGCTTTACACAGTTCTGCACAACATTCTACAGCTGTTGGCTCCGATTACACCGCATGTCACCGAAGAAATCTACCAAACCCTTTTTGCGGAAGACAAAAAGTGTAAAAGCATCCATCAGTCTCCTTGGCCTATGCCTGATGAGAGGCTGATTGACGAAGAGGCAGAGAAGCATGGAGACCTCGCAATTGCAGTCATCAATGAGGTTCGGAGAGAAAAGTCTGAGAAGCACATGCCTCTGAACGCACCAATTAAGAAGCTGAGAATTTACACCAAGAATAAAGAAAATGCTAAAGCCTTAATGGACTGCAAAGACGACATTTCAGGCACCTGCAAGATTGCGCATCTCGAGATTCTGCTAAACAAGGGCGAAGGCAGAGAGGTTAAGCCGTACCCAGATGTTAGGTTTATCGCTGAATATTAGAGTATAGCCTTTTTGGAAGAATGAACCGTGAAAAAAGTCGGCATAATAGGCTGCGGCGCGATAGGAACTCTGATTGCCAAGGCATTTGAGAAACGAATCATCACATGCGACGAGCTAATACTTTTCGACCACCGCCGCGAACGTGCTGAAAAACTCGGCAAATCCCTGCACACTCCAGTAACTATTGTTTCAAACATTGAGGAAATGGTCCAGCTCAAACCCGCAGTAATCGTCGAGGCAGCATCACAAGAAGCTGTAAAAAAATACCTCCCAACAGTTTTGGCGGCCGACATCGACCTTGTCGTAATGAGCGTAGGCGCACTTCTGGATTTAGACTTTGAAAGCCGCAAAGTGCACATTCCTTCAGGAGCCATCGGCGGCCTAGACGCCATTTCCAGCGTTTCACTCGCAGGCATAACCGATGTTGTTTTGACAACAAGAAAGAATCCGTCTGCTTTCAAGCTGGATAATCAAGAGGAGAGGCTTATTTTTGAGGGGTCTGCCAAAGAAGCCGTGCGCCTATTTCCAAAAGAAATGAACGTTGCAGCCACGCTAGCCTTAACAGTCAAGCCTAAGAAAGTTAAAGTTCAAGTAGTTTCCGACCCAAACGTAACAAGAAACGTGCATGAGATTAGCGTCAAGTGGAAGCACGGCTCCATGGCATTCAATTTTTTCAACGATCCCCATCCCGACAATCCCAAGACGAGTGCGCTAGCAGCATGGTCCGCAATAAAACTGCTTAAAAACATGCTGGAAACTAACGCCTAGCTTTTTTCTTTGAATTATGTTATTTCCGAATAGTTTTATGACTTTTGAAGTTCTGTTGTTAGTTTTTCTATTTCTTCTTCTGTATTGTAATAGTGTGGTGAAACCCTGATTCCATTGTTTCTCGCAGAAACAACAATCCCCTTCTTTGCAAGCTTCTCTTCAACCTTCTTGGCTTTCGCAATTCTGAAGTTTACTATTCCAGAACGGCACGGTTCCTCCAGAGGCGTCTGAAGCTTAAGCCCCAAATTCTCCACTGCCTTTATCAAATGTTCAGTAAGCTTGCATATTCTTTCCCTAATGTTCTCCAATCCGTAATCAAGCAGCATTTTCATGGCCGCTCTGGCGCCAACCAAGCTTATCACGCTTGGAGTGCCCACCTGGAAGCGGCTTGCCGTTTTCGACAGAGGCATCTTCCAAATATCCCAGAAATCCAAGGTCTCGAAAACTTTCTGGTCCACACTTGCCCACCCGACAAAAGGC
>JAWAPV010000124.1:0-4361 GCA_038894255.1 Bathyarchaeia archaeon | reverse complement strand
ATGTTCTTGACCGTGACGCTTACCGTTTCTCTGGGAGGAGTTGTCGAGTTATATTCTTCGTTTCTCACCCAGATGTTCAGCATCCACTCTTCTCCAGTGATGTAAGCATCGCCTACTGCTCCCAGAAAAGCGTCTGTCTTGTTGTGCCACACTGGTCTAATCCACGTTGGAGTGCCTATCACGCCTGCTTGTGCAGGGCGAATTACTGCAGTTAACGCAAAACCAACGAGCAAAATAACTATGGGGGTTGCAAGCTTTTTGTTCATTTTTCCACCTTCAAAGCAATGCCTCATTCTTGCGCGTTATCTATATATAATTTTTGTAACTATTTCAAGTTCTAACCCCGCTTCTCTTAGCCAAAAAGGCATGAGTGAAAGTTTATTTCTATCGCAGAGCCATTTAGACTATACCCACAACTACCGCGACGAGAAAAAGAGGGGGGCAAGAATTAGTCATGAAACAAATCGTTGAGTGCGTGCCGAATTTCAGCACCTCAGACCCGCATGTTGTTGGAGCAATACTAGACCAGCTAAAGAATACACACAATGCCTTTCTGCTCGACCACACTTTTGACAGTTACTACAACCGACTTGTCGTCACTTTTTTCGGTGACAAAAAATCGACACTTGCAGCCGCCCTAAGCATGGCGCTTAAAGCTGTGGAGCTAATTGACATGCGTACCCATAAAGGTCAGCATCCCCGCATCGGCGCCGTCGACATAGTCCCGTTTATTCCAGTGAAGAACGTTTCCATCGAAGAATGTGTTGAGCTGGCTAAAGAGTTTGGGAGGAGGTTCGCGGAAAAATCTGGAGTGCCCGTGTATCTTTACGGTTTAGCTTCGGAGAAACCAGAGCGGGGAGACCTTGACTGGATTCGTGAAGGTGACTATGAGAAGCTGGCTGAAAACATCGTCAAACCTGACCGCAAACCCGACTATGGGCCAGCTCAGTTTAATGCAAAGTCGGGGGCGACAATTACAGGCGCGCGGAAGCTCATGGCTGGTTTCAACGTGAATTTGGGCACTTCCGATTTGAAGGTTGCCAAAAAAATTGCCAAGGCGTTGCATGCGAAGAAAGGTGGCTTCTCGAATGTTAAGGCTATGGCGGCGTTTATTCCCGAACAGAACATCACACAGATCGGCATGAGCGTTAACGATTTTGAAAAGACGCCTCTCTACAGGGTTTTCGAGCTGCTTAAAATAGAATGCGCAAGATACAACGTTCCAATAATTGGTTCAGAATTCTGCGGCATGGCCCCTCTCAAGGCTCTGATTGACGTTGTAAGCTACTACTTGAAAGTCGATAATCTAACCGAGGACAAAATTCTCGAAACTGCAATTTACAACCTTTTAGAAAAAGGCGGTCTTTTTGAGTAAGAACACAAGAGGACGAGGCAGAGAAAGCGTAGACCTGCTAATTATAAACGCTAATGAAGTCGTCACGTTAGCCGGTGGCAGCGAGAAGCCATTAACGGGCAAGCGAATGCGCGAAATCGGCATAGTCCGCGATGGCGGTCTCGCAATTAAAGATGGAAGAATTATTGCTGTTGGAAAAACAGCAGAGATTACAAGAAGTTTCAAGGCTGCGGAGGTCATAAACACTAACAGAAAAACCGTAATGCCCGGCTTTGTTGACCCCCACACGCATCTTGTTTTTGCGGGTTCACGTGAAGACGAGTTTGAAATGCGGGTTGAGGGGGCCTCCTACATGGAGATTCTCAACGCTGGCGGCGGCATATTGAGAACAGTTAGGGAAACTCGGAAAGCTAGCGTTGAAAAGCTTGCAGATTCGTGTATGAAAACGCTTGATGTTGTTCTTGAGCATGGAACCACCACGGTCGAAGCCAAAAGCGGCTATGGGTTAACCACCCGAGATGAGCTGAAAATTTTGGAAGCCATGCGCCGTGCAAACCAGCTTCACGCAGTTGACATAGTTCCCACTTTCCTCGGAGCACACGCAATTCCGCCCGAGTACAAAGGCAACACGCATGGATATGTGAATCTCATAATTCAGGATATGCTTCCTAAAGTGGCTGAGAAAGTGCTTGCTGAGTATTGCGACGTTTTTTGCGAGCGCGGAGTCTTCAGTCTTGAGCAATGTAAACGCATTTTGGCAGCCGCAAAAGAATGCGGCTTGAAGCTTAAGATACACGCAGATGAATTAAGCATGCTTGGAGGTGCAGAGCTTGCGGCAGACGTTGGCGCGGGGTCTGCCGAGCATCTGCTTTTTTCCTCTGTAGAAGGCCTTAAGGCCATGGCTGAAAAAAACGTGGTTGGCGTTCTACTTCCAGCCGCGGCTGTAAGTCTAATGATGGGACGCTATGCCGATGCTCGGCTGATGATTGAACACGGGGTTCCCGTGGCGCTCGGCACAGATTATAATCCAAGCTGCTTTGTGGAAAACATGCAGTTGGTAGTGGCTCTCGCTTGCCACTTCATGCGGATGACTCCTGCCGAAGCCATAGCCGCTGCCACCATAAACGCGGCCCATGCAATAGGGCGAGCCAAGGACATTGGAAGCTTGGAAGTTGGCAAGCGGGCTGACGTGATTGTCTTAGATATCCCAAACCACAAGTTTCTGGGCTACCGTTTTGGAGTGAACCTTGTTGACAAGGTAGTTAAGAACGGGCGAATAGTTGTTGACAAAGAATCTGCTCCAAGCTCAATTGTGCACTTGGAAGAATAAAAATTAGGTAGGCCGCAACTTTTCTAAGGCGTTTTTCTGCTCTTCTCTATTATTGTAAAAGCTATCCACGCAATTACACCATAGAAGACGCCGTTAAAAATCGCTGCTGCAAACGTTGGTACAGGAATGCCGCCTAACGTGTAATCCACCGTAGCAGGCAGGCCCGCAGCGTCATATATCTGCTTTCCTGGTGGCAGTTCTGCGTAAGCCAATGTGGCTGCAATCATTGCAAAGAAAACTATGAGAAATATGATGGCTCCTTTCACGTTATGTTCTCTCCATTTACGGCACCTAAGTGGGCTGCCTGTTTAAAAACCTCGTGGTGCACGCTTGCAAGGTAAAAGAATTAAAGGTTGTGTAAGTTATCTTTTTTTGTTAGGTGGAAGCAGTTGAGCGGGTTCAGCATTAAGCGTCCAGTTAAGGCTTTGACTGGCACCGAGTTGCATTGTAAAAACTGGCAAATCGAAGGCGTGCTCCGCATGCTTTGCCATGTCTTGGATGCTGAAGTGGCTAAGGATCCTGAAAAGCTCATCGTTTATGGTGGAACAGGAAAAGCTGCTAGAAACTGGGAGTGTTTTGACGCTATTGTAGAGTCTCTGCTTAAGTTGGAACCTGACGAAACCTTGCTTATACAAAGCGGCAAGCCTGTTGCGGTGTTCAAGACGCACGTGTGGGCGCCGAGGGTTTTGATCAGCAACGCCATGCTTGTTCCGAAATGGGCAACTTGGGACTACTTTTTGGAGCTGGAGCAGAAAGGCCTTATCATGTATGGGCAGATGACTGCTGGTTCTTGGGCTTACATTGGAACCCAAGGGATACTTCAAGGCACTTATGAGACGCTTGCGGCTGTTGCAAAGCAGCATTTTGGCGGTTCGCTTAAGGGGAAGCTGGTTCTGACAGCGGGGCTAGGCGAGATGGGCGGGGCTCAGCCTTTGGCGGTGACAATGAATGATGGGGTTGCGCTTGTGGTTGAGGTCAACAGCTGGGCTATTGAGCGAAGACTTAAGCATGGCTATTTAGATGATTGGACGGACCGACCAGAAGAAGCGGTTAGACTGGCGCTCGAGGCGAAGAAGAATGGAGAAGCAAAAAGCATAGGCTTGCTTGGAAACGCGGCTGACGTTCTTCCCAAGCTGCTGAAGGAAGGAGTAGCTGTTGATGTGGTGACGGATCAGACAAGCGCGCATGACCCTCTGTACGGCTATTACCCATCAGGCTTCAGCAAGGAAGAGGCTGAGAGGCTTAGAGAGGAAGACCCTAAGGAGTATGTTCGCCACAGCATGGAAAGTATGAAACGCCATGTTGAGGCCATGGTGGGGTTCATGCGGAAAGGCGCAGTCGTTTTTGACTATGGTAACAACCTTCGCCAGCAAGCCTACAATGCTGGTTTCAAAGAAGCTTTTGCCTACCCGGGGTTTGTGCAGGCCTACGTTAGGCCTTTATTCTGTGAAGGGAAAGGGCCTTTCCGCTGGGCAAGCCTTGTTGGAAGCAAAGAAGACATCTACAAGCTTGACGACATAATTCTCAAAGAGTTTAGCTACGATGTTGGCTTGTGCCGTTGGATTCGCAAGGCAAAGGAAAAAGTCAAATTTCAAGGGCTGCCATCACGGGTGTGCTGGCTTGGCTACGGCGAGCGCGCAAGATTCGGCAAAATAATCAACGACATGGTAGGCAAAG
>JAWAPV010000123.1:0-4367 GCA_038894255.1 Bathyarchaeia archaeon | reverse complement strand
CAGCTGAGTATCCTTTCTCCCTAAGTGTCTGTTTCAATTCTTGTGCAGTCTCGGCGTTCAAACAGAACCCTCAATATAGACTATGCAGAATGCCTATTTTAGTTTTAGATGCCAGTTCCCGGAATATTACGTAAACCGTTATATGGTTGGCAGCTGAGCTTTCAAATGTAGAGGTTCACAGAGTCTAGGTCGAAGCATTTTACCCGTAGAACATTTTTTACAAAGTTAAGCAGCTTTACGCGCACGCTTTTCTTCAATGTTGGATACCATATGGGCGAAGCCACCACCAAGCCGCGCCAAGCATAGAAAGGCTGAACAACCTCTAAAATCTCATCGTCATCCGTCTTCTTCAAGTAGTTGTTCCAGAAAAGCAGAAAAAGCCGCTCGAAAGCGCCTGTTAACCGTTCATATTTTTGCAGCGAATAAAAGATGTAGTTTATGGTCATGGCTGCAACGTCGTCGGCAGGTTCGCCCCACTCGCCTCTGCTGCGGTCTAGAACTGTGAAGTCTGTGTTTTCTCGGAAAAGCACGTTCCACGGGTGAAAGTCTCCGTGAACTTGGCTGAGCCTATAGGCTTTTCGTTTAAGCCGCCAGCGCCAAACAACGCTGTTACGTTCGACACTTATAAGAAATGGTCGTTTAGCTATGTCCAGACGCGGCGGGTAGCTGTCCAGCAACCCCATGATGCCTTCGCCGTGTCCAACAAGCTCGCGGCTTCGCCTCACATAAAGCCACGGGGCTTCACGCTTCGTTTGATGTATCTCAACAAGGTAATCTGACAAAGCCAAGCAACGCTGCTCATCTAAAGGGCTAAGCTGGCTTTTCTCTTTTATACGGTCAAGGTCAAAATGGTAAAGCTTCCCATCCACAAACTCGGTGACAGCAAAAAACTCGCCACATTTCCCAAGCGACACAAGACCCTTGCCATCTGTCCCAAAAGCGCCCACGTCAAGCGAACGCACATGCTTCGGCAACTTGTTAAACGCCGAGTGCTGCCAAAGAAGAATTTGAGCGCGGTCCGCAAAGTGGTCGTGGCCAAACCCTTCGGGACGCAAAGTCTCCAAAACAACCCTCTTTTCTTGGCCACCAACCTTGAAGCTGATGACGTAGGGAAGCCCGTACCCGAACCCCTTCAAATCTTTCGGCGTGCGAGACTTCTCTTCTCCCAGAACATGAACATCAACAACTTCTACATCCTTGCCGTACAGAGACGAAAGATACTTTTCTAAAGACTCTTTTGAAACCTCAATAACGCTTTTGCCCGTTTTCCATCACCTTTTAAACCGTAAATATCTAATCACGTCTAATCGCAAATAAAAAGCTAAGGTTCCAAGCGTCGCCACAAACCACCAAACACTCCAATAAAACAAGTTTATGCCTCCCCGAAGGATTAAAGGCAGCATCAAGTTGCCCGCAACCGTCGTGACCAACAACGCACACATGTAGCATACACCGCAAACAATAAGAACAAAAAGAACCTTGTCAGCAACATTAGAAGGCTTAAGCACCCTATTCTTGATATACCACAAAACCCATGCAAAACACGCCACTAAAACCAAGTAAAGCACCGCATATACATAAGCTAGTTGTGCACGAACAAAAAACCTCGCAAAATAGCCAACCTCGTAAACCGCAAGCTGGTAACCCAAACTTTCCATCAAAAACGTTGAAGCCACGTCCAGCAAAGCCAAAAAAGGCAGCGAAAGCAAAGCTCTGTCAACCCTATCCAAAACGGCCTCCTCACAAAACACATAAACACAAAGAAAGCTTAAACCTTAACGGAACCTTTCCCAAACCAACAGCACAGTTGGGGAACGAACCTCATGAACCTGCTAATACACGACGGCACCATCCTCACAATGCATAAACGCCGAATAATCCGCGAAGGCGCCTTAGCAATAGAAAAAGACACCATAATCGACTTAGGAAAAACCCACGAACTCAAAAGAAAATACGGGAGAGGCTACGAAAAAATCGACGCCCACAAAAAAATAGTCATGCCCGGCCTAATCAACACCCACCAGCACGCCGCCATGAGCCTACTCCGCGGATACGCAGACGACCTGCCCCTACGAGAATGGCTGGAAAAATGGATATGGCCAATCGAAAAACACATGACCGCACACGACATCTACGTGGGCGCCCTCCTCACAGCCGCAGAGTCAATAGCAGGCGGAACCACAACCATCAACACGATGTATCACTACACGCCTGAAGAAAATGAAGCAAAAGCCATTGCTGACGCTGGCTTGCGGGGGGTCGTTGGCCACGTTTGCTTCTCATGGAGAAAGAAAGAGGACAAAGAGGCTCTTGAGGACCTAGCTCGTAACTGGCATAACAAAGCGGAAGGGCGTATTCGCATAAGCGTGGACCCGCACTCTCCTTACACGGTTGACCCCGAATACATGAAGGAGCTTGCCCTCTATCGAAGCTATTTAAACGAGAAATACGGCTCAAAAAAAGCGCCCATAATCTCGCACATCCATGTGGCAGAAACCAGCGACGAACCAAGAAAAATTGAAGAGGCTTTTGGTGTGAAATTAAAAGGCGGAATAATGAGCTATTTAGATTCTCTCAACGCCTTAGACTCCCAAGTTATAGCGGCTCACTGCGTAGCCGTCACGGAAGCAGACATAAAAGTGATGAAACGCAAGCGTGTCAAGGTCTCTCATAATCCCGCTTCAAACCTGAAACTGGCTTCTGGCATAAGCCCTGTTCCCAAAATGTTGCGCCGAGGCATAACCGTCTCGCTGGGCACAGACAGCCCATGCTCAAACAACAGCGCCGACATGTTTGAAACAATCAAGCTAGCAAGCCTGTTGCATAAAGGCGCCAACAAAAACCCGACGCTTATGCCCGCAGACCAGATGCTTGAAATGGCAACCCAAAAAGGCGCAGAGGCACTCTCGTGGCAAGACGAGATTGGCTCTATAGAAATCAGCAAAAAAGCAGACATCGCCATCATCGACTTCAACAAGCCGCATCTACGCCCACTATACAACGAAGCGAGCCACCTCGCGTACGCGGCAAAATGCGTCGACGTCGACACCGTCATAATAAACGGGAAAATAGCCATGGAAAACCGCAAGCTCACGACGTTGAATGTTGAACGCGTCTTCGAAGAAGTTGAGAAAGCCAAAACCCGCCTACTAAGCAAAGTACACATTAACATTAAATAGCAAGTAGGCAACAAGCATAAAGACAATAAACGAGAGGATCGTTTTTGGAAAAATTTAAAGTTAAAGAATTGGCTCTTGCAGTCCGAGGCCGCCTGCAAATAGAGTGGGCCTCAAGCCACATGCCAGTTCTGAAACAGATAAAACGCCGGTTCACAAAAGAAAAAACCTTCAAAAACACTCTTCTAGGCGCATGCCTTCACGTGACAAAGGAAACTGCGGTTCTCATAGAAGCCTTTCTCGCAGGCGGAGCCACCGTAGCCCTATGCGGCTCCAACCCGCTTTCAACACAGGATGATGTGGCAGCGGCTCTCGCAAAAAAGGGGGTTCACGTGTTCGCATGGCGAGAACAAACCACTGAAGAGTACTACTGGTGCATCGAGCAAGTCTTAGGCTATGCGCCGCACATAACAATTGACGACGGAGCCGACTTGGTAAGCACCGTGCACAGCAAGAAGCCGAAGCTTATTCAGAAGATAAAGGGCGGAACAGAGGAAACAACCACCGGCGTGCTAAGACTAAGAGCCATGGAGAAAAAGGGCAGCCTCAAATACCCAATAATCGCGGTAAACGACGCTTACACAAAGTATCTTTTCGACAACCGCTACGGAACAGGACAAAGCACCATAGACGGCATTCTAAGAGCCACAAATACTCTCTTGGCAGGCAAGGTTTTCGTGGTCTGCGGCTACGGCTGGTGCGCCAGAGGAATAGCCATGAGAGCCCGCGGAATGGGCTCAGAAGTAATAGTGACCGAAGTCAACCCGCTACGCGCTCTCGAAGCAGTTATGGACGGCTTCCACGTGCTACCCCTATCCGAAGCCGCAACAATAGGCGAAATCTTCGTCACCGCTACAGGCAACACAAGCGTGATACGGAAAGAGCACATGCAAAAAATGAAGGACGGCGCCATCCTCGCCAACAGCGGCCACTTCAACGTTGAAATAAACATCAAAGAACTCGAAAACCTAGCCGCCTCAAAAAGAGTAATCAGACAAAACTTGGAAGAGTACACGTTCCGCAACGGAAAGAGGCTTTACTTGTTGGCTGAAGGAAGACTTGTGAACTTGGCTTCCGCTGAAGGGCACCCCTCAGAAGTCATGGACATGTCCTTTGCAAACCAAGCCCTCTGCGTTGAATACCTTGCCAAAAACGAGAAACTTGCCCCAAAGGTTTACCCCGTGCCAAAAG
>JAWAPV010000122.1:0-4443 GCA_038894255.1 Bathyarchaeia archaeon | reverse complement strand
AAGATGTTTACATAGCTTCGCCTTTTCGATTTTCTAAAAGAGTGACTTTTGTTGATGCTTTTGTATACGCGTTTGCAAACGGTTTCCAAGTGAAGCTTGGTGGAATGCACAAATTCCACGTAATACCAAATTCACTTAAGCCGCCAAGAAGCGCTTTTCTGATGAAAGACAAAAGAAAAATTACGGCTGATTGTGTGGCTTTTTTGTTTAAGGTTAGCTAAAAAGCATAGAAAAAGCTCGTTTTAGGCTTCTTTTCGAAGCCGCGTCTTCATCGTTTTTTAGGTTTATATGACTGTACAGAAACTTTTAGCATCGGCTTTTCGACAAGACACTCTTTCAGGTAGTCGTCAAGCGTGGCAGCAGGCACAACCTCAATCTTGTAGTCCTTAGGGTCAATAGAATGCTCATAATTCTTCTGCGGAATAACTACTTTCCTGAAGCCCCATGCCTCTGCAGCCTTTATCTTCTCGTAAACTCCGCCAACCGCGGTTATCTGAATCGTTTCGCCGACGCCCAAGTTGATTTCGCCTGTTACGGCTACGTCCTGCTTTATGGGCTTGCCTTCTATGAGCGAGCAGAGCAGTATAGTCATCGTGACTCCCGCGGAAGGCCCATCTACGCCGTAGGATTGCGCGAAATCTATGTGCGTCAAATAGTCTTGGGCGATGTCTACTCCATACTTTTGCAGGATTACGCTGCGGACTTTGGCTATGCTGTCCGAGATGAAGCTTTGTCCTTTAGCTACTCCCGTAACCTTGTAATATCCGCGCAAAGGGTAGTCTCTTGGCAGGTCGCTTCTTCGGATCATGTGCGCCTTAACGCTGAGCACATTGCCGGTCATTTCTCCGCTGAATGGGTCTCGGACAACTGCTAATCCGTGTATTTGTCCGAGTTTTGCGCCTTTCGCGCTGATTTCTAAGAGTTTTCCCCGTTCGTTCATGTCATGCTCGAGAATCTGTCTTTGGATGGTTTTGCAGTGGTGTTCGATTGCTTCTCGGACGTGGCGTGCTTCAACGATTTTGCAGTTTTCGTTTACTGCGAGTGTAGCGGCAGTTTTGATTATGGAAATGAGCGGTCTAAAACGTGTGGTTAGAGCGTCTTTTTTGTTGCTTCTTCTGCGGCCTTCTTCCACTATTTCGATGCATGCTTCTCGACTGAAGGGTGGAAGGTTGAACCTTTTGACTTCTTGAGCTACAAACTGCACGTATTTGCGCCTGTTTTCCAAGGTGTTCGGCATATCGTTGTTCATCCTGACGACTTTGCCGTACCCGTAGATTCTGTCCATTAACGCTGGGTGTATTTGCCCGATGCTGTCAAAGTTTCCAGCACCAACAAGGAAAGTTATTGCGGGCACGGGTTCGGTTGAGACTGACATGGCTGCAGTGTCTCCGCCGTGCAGTCTTCCTCTCAAGGTTATCGGCAACTGCCCATCTTCCAGCACGGTCAGCAGCGTGATGGCTTCTTCAGCCTCAAGATTCTTTATCTCGTCAATATACAAGATTCCCAAAGAGGCGTTGTGAACGTCTCCGGCGCTGACTCTCTGGTGCTCAGGAGTGCCCAAACCGCCTGTCTGGTACGGGTCCCACGCGATTGAGCCGAAAAGCTGGGCGCTTCGGTGTCCTGTTGCGTCAACAAAAGGAGCATGTCCAGAGCTGTTGTCCACTATAAGCTTTGGGATGTCTGTTTGCGTTGCTCCGCCAATGCCTTTTAGTCCGCCTGCTCCGCTGAGTTTGGAGAACCACCAGATGAAGACTCCGAAGAATATGAGGCTGCCGCCTGGAATAAATGTTAGAGGCACAAGCCCGACAAATTTTTCTATGAGATAGTCTGCAAAGCTGTTACGATAGTAGGTTTGTAGTGGTTCGCCTAGGAACACGGGGTTTAGGTTCCAGTTTTGCCACGCCTGGTAAATGAAGTAGAAGCCTATGGAGATTAGGAAAAGCCCCATCATTATTAGGAAAAGCTGGAGACTCTTAAGGCCTATTTTCGTGGTGAATTTTCTTTTAAGTTCCTTTAGCTGTTCAGTTTTGAGGATCTTTTTTCCTTCGCCTGCCTTGTGAATTGAAATTCTCGGCTGGCTTGGCAGCGTAGGGTTCTTCCAGCAAAGCACGTCAAAAAGTTTTATCCCTTTCTCTTTGTAGATTTGTGTGAGTTTTTCTGCTAGGGCTCTGCCGATTAGGGACTTGCCTGTGCCTGGGTCTCCGAGTAGAAGAAGGTATGGTCCAGGGCTGATTACAGTTTTAGCCGAAGGCTTGTCTTTGTCGGCTTTGCTCCACCTTTCGTACCATTTGGTTTTTTCGAGCCATTTGAGTTTGTGTACCCATTCGTCTAGGCAGAGAAAACATTCTTGTAAGGCTTGGTCTTGCCCGATTGCCCAGTTGATGAGGTTGTCGTCTACTGGGTAGCCTTGGGTGGTTTGGAAAGTGCCCCAGTCCCATTTTACTTTGGTTTTTTTGCCGTTGACTGTTTTTTCTATGGTTTCTTTTCCGTTTCCAAAATGGTCGAGAGCCAAGCCTTTCACCTTTCAGTCGTCTATCTCAAGATACGATGCGAGTAATTAAAGCGGTTATTTCAATTCTCACAATATTACCTAACCCAAAAACGCGCGCGGCCTCAACGCTTGCAGGCGCCGATTGCGTGAATATAAAACGGGGTTTCGAATTGCCTTGTTTACCTTTTTCGCCCTTTTTCTCTGCTTTTAAAGTTTAAAAAGAGCATTTTTTGGTTGTTGTTTTTCGAACTTTCCGCGGAGCCTTTTCTCGCGTTTTTTGCTGTTAGAGCCAAAAACCGAAAAGCCTTTTTTAGGCTTTAAACGCCTAAAACGCCTTTTTTCAGCCGTTTTTTGATAGCTTTCTCAGGCTGCCCATGGAAAACACTGTGGCCTCATATAAAAACCGTCGAAAATCTCCATGCGAAGAAAACGGCTACTTGTTCGGGAAAGCTTCGAAGTTTTCGCTGGAAAAGCGACAGAGCTGGATGTTGCGGTTTTTTGCTGTGGGTTTAGGGGGAGTTTATGTCTGATGATTGTTGCGAGCCAGAAGGAAAGTTCTGTTGTGTGTGGCAAAGTTTTAGGCCCCTTATATATAGGAGTTGCATGGGTTTTTGTCTATTTGTTGCTTGTGTAAAGTCTATTTGTGTTTCCGCGTTTACTTATCAACACAAGTTGTTTATTCTCATAGTTTTAAAATTAAACTTTTAGTTGCCAATATTAGGCGGAGTTTTGCGTGTGGAGAAGACCTCTGCATTTTTAGCGCTTTTGATGGTTTGGTGAACCTTTTTTGGAAAGCAAACGGCTCCGCCCCTACAAAGCCTGTATTGTCAAAAGTTGAAGTCACATCGAGTTTTCTTAGCGTTTACCGATTTCTGCCACGTGCTAGTTTGAGCTAAAAGAGGCTGTTTCCTTGCTTCTTTCGGTTAAGTGTGAACTTTTGCGGTTGTTAGAGTAGGCTTCATGACGCGCTTTTTGCACGTATTAACATCGGAAAGTTGCTTTTAAGTTAATTTAGTGATATTGGTATTACTTAACATTTCTTACGCAACGAGAATGTCACCGGAAACGAGCACGTGCAAACGCGTATACAAAAGCATCAACAAAGTACACTTAAGCGTGTTCCAACTGCAAGCGGTAAAGTTTGTGGTTGCACACGCAAGCCTCTTTCAACTCAAGACTACGAGCTTGCGGTAAAAGACCTGTTAGAGTAAGATAGGATGTGTAACGGTTTAGAAGAGACAAAGAGGTTTGCCGAGTTAGGTTATTAAGAAAATCTGTTGTGCCTAAAGAGGTTAAAAGAGCCAATTAGGCATTGCAAGGCCAATTTGCTGGTGCGGAAAACGCGGAATTCCCATGAGCCTCTAACGGAAGGTAACTTGAATCTAGGCTTTTGCAGTAAAAAAAGAGGGTGCCTCTCTAAGCTTGCTAGAATGAGGTGTGCTTGTAAGGGAAACAAAAAATGTAATATGGAAGCATTGCGGGAATATTTTTTAATGCCAAACTTTAAAGTTTTCAACACGAGCTACAGCTTCTCAACCAACGGCGAAATTGACTTCATAGACCTTACAGAGAAAGCTCAGGAAGCCGCTTCAAAATCAGGAGTAAAAAACGGCATCGTGCACGTCTTTGCTCCACACGCCACAGGCGTAATAGTCTTAACTGAAAGCGACTACAGCCTTCTTGAAGACATTAAAGCTCTTCTCAAGCAGCTGGTTCCAAAAAACGCGCACTATCACCATCCTTCAAATGCCCATTCTCACCTGCGTTCTATGCTTTTGCCGCCTGACAAGACCTTGCCGCTGGTTAACGGGCGAATCGAGTTTGGAACTTGGCAGTCCCTGCTCTTTGTGGAAACAGACGTGCATCCGAGAAGAAGAACTGTAATTTTTCAAGTAATTGGCGAAGAATAAGAGAGGCTTTGCTTCTTTATCCGAATTTAACAGCTTCGCAAC
>JAWAPV010000121.1:0-4462 GCA_038894255.1 Bathyarchaeia archaeon | reverse complement strand
GCGCCATATTGATGTCCATACTAGTTAAGAAAAAAACTTTGGAATATGCTCTTTAGTTAGGGAGAACAAAATGGCGAAACTGAAAACTGGAATCAAAGGGCTGGATGAACTGATAGGCGGCGGCATCGCGTCGGGTTCCCGCAACATTCTCTGCGGGCCGCCAGGCACAGGTAAGACTGTTTTTGCTATGCAGTTTCTCTGGCAAGGGTTAAAACAGGGCGAAACTGTAGCCTACGACGTAATGGACAAACCCTTTCCTCGTTTAATCGCTTACTTCAAATCTTTCGGGTGGAACATAGAGCCGTACATCAACAAGAACAAGTTTATCGCCATACAGGCTTTTCCGCACTTTGCACCTTACCCAAAAGACCCAAGAGTCATATATTTTAGCCTAGACGATTTTGAAGAAATGAAGCGCATTGACCGGCTGATTTCCGAGAAAGGGGTCACAAGGTTTGCGGCTGGAGACTTTAGCGAACAGCTTTTTTCTTTTTATGACTTAAAGTATATGGAAAATGTTGAGCATTGGACAATTAACTGGTGCCATTATGACGACATCGTGAACATCGACATTATGACAGCCGCCACGCAAAAGGATTACGCAACCCAACGCGCTGCTGACTTGGACTTTAACACGGCTCACAACATTTTTTATTTCCGCTTTAACGAAGAGAAAAGCCAAAGAGAACTGCGGATAGTCAAAATGGAAGGATGCGAACACCCGCTGGAATGGATACCTTTCAAGATAACCAGCAAAGGAATCAAGCTGCAGAGCAAAAAACATGGTCATGCTTAATGGGAAAACTCGCAACCAAAAAACTTGAAAAACTGTTAAGCTGCATAAAAAAGGACCCAAGAGTAGTTATTCCACCATCGCCGGGGTTTGACTCAGGCGTCCACAAAATAAACTCTGGAAAGTACTTGGTTGTCTCAACCGACCCGTGCGTTGGTGTCCCCAGAAAATGGTTCGGATGGCTACTCATCCACTACGCGGCTTCAGACATTGCACTTTTTGGTGCAAAACCAGAGTTCTGCACCCTGAACCTTTTAGGGCCACCAAACACGAAACCTAGAACTTTCATCGAAGTAATGAATCAAGCATGCAAAGCCGCGGATGAACTTGGAATGGCTGTCGTTACTGGGCACACGGGCACGTATGAAGGACTTTCAACGCTTGTCGGCGCGTGCACAGCATACGGTTTGACTGAGAAGAAAGAGTTGATAACTCCTGGCGGCGCCAGAGTCGGCGACGCGATTTTATGCACTAAGCCGTTGGGTCTAGAGGTTGTGGTTAACTTTGCAGTGATGCATAAGCTGGCTAGGCGTCTTTTTGGCGCTGAGCGAGTAAGAGAGCTTTCAGAGCTGGTGAATATGCAAAGTTGTGTTAAAGAAGCGCTATTGCTAGCAGGAATGAAAGGTGTTCACGCTATGCATGACGCTACTGAAGGCGGGTTGGTAGCGGCTCTTAACGAGATGGCTGAAACGGCAAAGGTGGGATTTCAAATAAAATTGAAGGAGGTCCCAATCGCGAAAGAGGTTTATTTGCTTCAGAAGCATTTTGGTTTGACAGATGGGCAGGTTCTTTCAATGTCTTCAACGGGCACGATTTTAGCGGCTGTTAGCTCGAAAAATAAAAACAGCGTCTTGAAATTCTTGCATGAAAACGGTGTAGAAGCAAAAATCATTGGTTTTTTCACAGAAAAACTTCAACGCATAATCATAAAGGATGGAGAAGAGAAAAAATTTCCTGCAAAAGCCGAAGATCCCTACGAGATGATTCTTTCTGGAAAAGTGTAAACGTTCATCCGTTTTCCACGTACAAAACCGATAAGCGTCAAGTTTGCCTCTTTTGCTATCTCGATTCCAGTATCGACTGCTGCAGCCAGCGACGCCACGACGGGTATGCCCATTCTCGCTGCTTTAAGAACTATGTCTCCAGTTAGCCTTCCTGTTAGGGTTAGAAAACAAGAATCTAAATCCACCTTATGCATTGATGCTATGCCGATGGCTT
Source organism: Bathyarchaeia archaeon (assembly GCA_038894255.1). GTDB lineage: Archaea > Thermoproteota > Bathyarchaeia > Bathyarchaeales > Bathycorpusculaceae > JAWAPV01. The sequence goes on along the minus strand of JAWAPV010000121.1, from coordinate 2,451 downwards.
TGTCAACCGCGTTGTGCCGCCCAACGTCTTCTGCAAACGCCGCGGGTTTACCGTTATCTTTGAATATGGCTGCTGCGTGGACGCCACCAGTTTTTCGAAAGATTTCCGCTTTCAGATTCAGATAGTTAACGCAGTTTAAAATCAGCTCTGCATTAAGTGAAAGCTTGGACCTAACTTTGCGAAGTCTAATAGAAGGATGGTAGGGTGTTTGGCTTCCGCATGCCGAAAAAATCACGCGTGAAAGATGTTTTAGAAGTTTTAGTCTTTTCTCCAAATCGGCAGCGCTTGACAGCTTAATGTTGCAGATGTCATCTTTTAAATCGACGTTCTTGATCTCTTCAAAGGTTTTCACTATGCCTTCGGAAAGCACATGCCCTACGGCAAGTTCTTTCTGGTCGGATGGCAAACAAAGAATGGTTACGACGTGCACACCGTTTAAAAGCAGGTGCAAGGGTTTTTCCTGTGCCACAAAGTCTCTCAGCTTGGAGGTTTTGCCTGTTGAAAGGTCAACTCGGGTTATGTCCACCTCTTCCATAGCTTCACTTCCGTAATTCTGAAAGCACAAAGTTAACAATCTCGTCAGCAATGTTTGCTTGGGTAACTGATTGTAAGCCTTTCCAGCCTGGCTGACTATTAACTTCTAAAATGACAGGTCCTTTTTGGCTTTCGAGGATGTCGACGCCGGCGACTTTGCATCCAACGAGTTTTGCTGATTTGACTGCTAAATCTTCAAGAGCCTTGTCAAGTTTGACGGTTGTTGGGCGAGCACCTTGGCTGTAATTTGTCTTCCATCCTTCAGCAACGCGCCTCATGGCCGCTATCACTTGGTCGCCGATGACAAATGCTCTAAGGTCTGATGTGCCGTGGGGCAGAAATTCTTGCATGTAAATTACGCCATGGTAGAAGGTTATTGCCTTGAAAACTGTTAAAGCTATTTCTGGGTCTTTTATTCTTGTGGAGCCTAATCCTCGGCTGCCGAAAAGAGGCTTTATTACAACGTCTTTGCCAAGTTCGTTAAAGGCTTTCAAAGCGTCATCCACTTTCTGTGTAACCATGGTTCGCGGGACAGGCACGCCGCCTTCTTCTAGAATTGTTAAAACATCGTATTTGTCAACGCAGTGTTCGAGAGCTTCAGGCGGGTTTAGTATGTATATTCCTGAACGGTGAAGCTTGTAAAGCATGTCCATTCTGAAAACTAGCTCTTCTAGTGAGCCACGTCCTATAGGACGGATGATGAGCGCGTCCAATTCTAGGGGATTGAGGTCTGTTGCCTCTAAATGTGGTGTATAGCCAACGCGCGCATTAAGGCTCAGAAGGCTAAAGCACTCGTGGTTGATGCCGTGCTTGTTTAGTGCTTCTCTGAGTTGAGTGGAGCTCCATGAATTTCTGTTTCGAGTAACTAGCCCAAACTTCAAAAACAGGACCATCCATGCTTTTGTCGTGTGGAAAAGCTAGTTAAGATGTGTTCTTAAAGCTTCTGCGAAGTTAGAACTTGTGAAGCCATGGAATCATGTTTTCTGCATGTTTAGGTTTCATAGAAAAATCTATGTTCAAGTACGCTCCGTAGGCGTTAAAGTATGGTGGTCCTTTCCGAGAAAACAAGGTTAAAATTTTTCCGTTGTGGTCGATTCTGAAACCCTCTGCGCAAGGTTCATGGCCCCTTATAAATACTTCAACATTAAACCGTTCCAGCACGGTTGTTGTGACTTTTTGTCCGAAAAGTTGTCCGGCTCCTCTGGGCGACGTGCACGTGTTTTCTGTTGCGTCGGTTGGGTCGCTCCAGAGCAGATCTTCAAGAACCCGTTTTTCAGGGTGTGTCTTGTGCGCGTAGGCAAGATCCTCAGCGGTTGCCATTTGCGTGGATAAGCCTCCATGAGCTAGCAAATAGCGGTTTTTCACGAGTACCGCGTTGTATAGATGGGGAAAGAGGGCACGAATTTTCCAGTAGGCTTCTGCCCACTTTTCGCCGAATCTTGTCTGAAACTGTTCAGGCAGATCATGTGGGTGTGCCATGAGGTCTTCTGGGCCTTCATGGTTTCCGCGAATTAGTACTACTTGTTTTGGGTAAAGCAGTTTTATGCTTAGAACTGTGTAGTAGGTTTCGACTGAGTGAAAGCCTCGGTCGCCGTAGTCTCCGAGGAAGATAAGCAAGGCGTCTTCGTTTTTTTCCATTTTCTGCAGAAAGGAGCTTTTTTTGAAAATATCGACCCTTACTGTTACGTTTTCTACTCCATTAAAAGTGAGCACTGTATTCTCTGCAAAAGTTTTGATGGAATCTTCACTGAAAAAGATATTTGCCTTTTCGGATTTTCCAACTATGTAAGATGTTGAATTTTTTGAGAAAATGGGCGGTTCGATCCCTTTAAATAAGGATGAAATCATTGTTACCTGTGAACACTTTACTCCTCCCTCAAACTTGGAATCAGCTAATTTACAAAATATTGTTCGCTC
>JAWAPV010000120.1:0-4489 GCA_038894255.1 Bathyarchaeia archaeon | reverse complement strand
ATCGACAAAACAAGGTTGCCATTTATCTCTCTGCTCTGGGCATCTTTGTCATTTTCTTTGCTTTAGGAACACAATCTCCTGCGCCTTTTCTATATGAGTGGATGTGTTTTGACGCGCCAGTTCTTGCTTCATTCGGGTGGCTTTTCAGAGACCCAAACAAGTGGGTGCTTCTGCTTCCTCTCGTTTTTTCAATACTTTTAGCTTTCACATGCGCTAGACTAGCGGCGTTAGCCAAAAAACTCAAAAACATTCAGAGAAAAGCAGCCGCTTTAACTTTTGTATGCCTCCTTTACTCTTTAACTTTCGTTTATATTACCCCAGCGGCTACCAACTATTTTCAAGGGCCATTCAAGCCTATAAAAATCCCTGAAGAAATCCGCCAAGTAAACAGTTGGCTAGCAAGCGACTCTGACTCCTTTCAGGTTTTGTGGTTGCCGTCGTACGCGGAGCACGGCGCCACTTGGGTTCACTCTGGTCTCGCGGGGGCTTTCGAACTTGATTCCTCGGCAAAACCGACTTTCGACGTGGGTTACAAGCATGTTCGAAGCTACCTTAACTATTTTGAGAAGACGCTTCTAGAAAACAGAAGCGCAAGCTGCGAAGTTTTTCTTAACCCGCTGAACATACGCTACCTAATCTTTCATAACGATTCAATCCATGAGGATTATGCAAGTCGGTTGCTGCAAGGTATTGAAAGCCAAGAAAACCTTAAACTTGTCAAGCAAGAAGGCTTTGTATATGTTTTCGAAAACACTCGGTGGCTAAACGCCTCTTTCCAGTGCTTCTCAGAAACCTTTGCTCTTACAGGCGGTTTCAACCAGCTACTTTCGCTAAACTCTTTAATACCTGATCTTTCCGAGCTTGCACTGGTTCTGGCTGATGAAAAGGTTCTAAACGCAGAGTTTGCCTTTGACGCGTTCATGTTGAAAGGCGATCTGCTGAGCGACGCGCTGCCCTTCTTTCTCAACGAAAGCCTCTTAATTATTCCCTTTGACTTTGTGAAAAACCACAAACCAAGTGAAGCATGGTCAAAAGCTTCGCTTTCAGACTTGGGAGGCGGCCCGTTTCACCCCTATCTTGGGCAATTTGATGTTGACTGCTGGGACTTTGACTACGACAAAGGAGTGGCCTTCACATGGGCTTCCAACTCGAAGCTTGACATGTCTTTTAGTTGGCCCTCAACATGCAACGTTACCTTGTTCGCAAGAATCTTCAAAAACAAGGCTAGCGGAAGCCTAACGTGGCTGATTGACGGTTCAAAAATGGGAACCATAGAAACCCGAGGTCAAGAAAACAGCTTCGCATGGACAAAGATAGGCTTGGTTAAGCTTAACCGAGGAAGCCACACTTTAACCTTGATAAACGATGAAGGCTTAAACGCCGTTAACTTGGTCATAGCGATGCCTGAAGAAAAAGCTGAAGATATCGGCCGTCTTTTTGAAATGAAACTTCGAGGCAAAGACGTTTTTTATGTGCTGGAAGCCGAGTCTGCCCAGCTAGAGAACGCTTCGGTTTCGTCTTCTCGCGGCGGCGAAGCAAGCAACGGAAAAACCGTTATGCTTTCACCCTCCTCAAGCTTCTCTAAAAAAATCGAACTTGCATGCGCAGGCAATTACACACCGCTCGTGAAAGGATGCGGACGAATGCTTCTGCTAATTGACGACTCTTACGTGCGCGAGGTTAACCTGCAAAACTTTACTCACCTATTCCTCGATTCTTTGAGCTTAACCGCAGGCACTCACGAGATTAAAGTCTTATCCTCATCGGCGGACGAGCATGCGGAGCTTGACGTGGCATGGCTATTTAAGGTGGAACGCGCTAAAGTTGAGGTTGAGTTTAGAAACGAGTTCAGCTTAAACCGTGGAGAAAACCGAATCCTCCATGTAAAACAGTTAGACCATACAAAGTTCGTGGTGGAAATTGATGAGGGACAGCCTTTCGTGCTTTGTTTTTCCGCAGCGTATAATCCTGCGTGGGTAGCGTCGTACGACGGGCAGCTGTTGAGCTCTCAGAAAGTTTTCGCTGTGGTCAACGGATTTTGGATTGACACTTCCCTAAACTGCGTGGTGGTGGTTGAGCTGCAATCTCAAAGACTTTTTTATGTGGGCCTCGTTGCGTTTCTCTCCACGTGGCTTGTAGCGGCAACTTGGCTGTTCTGCGCGTCTCACCGCAAAAAACCTTTAAAGAAGGCACGCGACAATTAAGGGTTTTTTCCTAAAAAATGGAAGAAAGAAAAAAGAGTTTGTTAGTTTTACGGGTCGTGTTGGTCTTTCTCGCTTATTGTGCCCAAATGCTCAATCACGCTGAAAGTCGGGTGGATCGGGTCTGCTGTCGGGTAGGTTATTTTCAAGATTATGTCTGTAACACCCCTGTTCTCGTGCTGTAGATACTCTATTCCCGAGTAGACTGTGGTTCCGTCGGGTGCTGTTGCTCCTCCTGGAATGCTCCAGAACCATTTGGCCGCGTAGTACGTGTCTTGTCCGTCGTAGCCCCATATTAGGAAGCCTATTGTGCCGTTCAAGTCCTTGTACACGGATATTGCTGCGTATCCGCTGCCGCGGGAGTGCGTTTTGTTCCAGCATGAAAGGGGCACAATCTTGTTTGCGTGGCCCGTGTCGTTGGTCACGTATTCGCTTCTGGCAAAGAACGCCATTGTGAACTCGTTGAAGTATTCGGTTCCCATGTTCGCGCGTGGGCCTCCCGAGAACATCATGTTGCTGCTTGCTATTGCGGTGGTGTTGCACCAGTCGTCTCTCAAGTGCGGTCTGCCCAAAGAGTCGCGGTAGTCTGCTTTGGTTCCTGATGAGGCTCCGCCAAGTATGAATGGGGCGTATGGCCCGTAGACCGTGGCGTTGATGTCCATTCCTGCCATTAGGACGCTTATGTCTTTTGTCGAGTCGAAGGCTTCTGTCATGTAGGCCGCGCCTAGAGAGTCTATGGTTGCCGCGTCTTTGCCGACGACAACCCACTCGTAACGGCCTTTTTCGTTTTCTTCAATTGTCGAGTAGAGAATCTTTAGGTGGGTGCCCGCGGAGAGAGTCTGCATGAAGGTTATGTTTCCGTCTTCAAAGTTTATGGTGTAGTTGTAGTAGCCGAAGGTTGAGCGGGCTCGGTATGGAATGGCGAGGGTTCCGTTGATAAGCACTTTTTCAGCGAAAGTGCAGTAGTCCGTCCAGTCTGACGGAATGAGCTTGTCTTCTTCCATGTTGTAGACACGTCTGTAGCGGATTCCAGAAGTCCTATCAAGATAGGCTATGTCCACGTCGTCAACGTAGGCTGCCCCGTTCCAGAGGTCAATTGCTACATAAGCCACGTAAAAGTCTCTTAGGCGTTTGTTCCACCACTCGTACGAGTGCGCGCCTGAGGGGCCTGTGGTTATGGTGTTTCCGTCGCAGTCTTTCTGTATGGTTGCTCCGGCGCTGATATACCACGCGTTGTCGGCAGTGTAGCTTCCGTGGAGGAACCAGTCAATGTTGTTGAGGGTGTACTGTTGCCATGAGCCCGTGGCGTTGTAGTTGTCAAACTGTTTAAGTGTAGCAAAGTATGCTCCGTTGCTTTGGTTGTAGAGTTTTATTTCGATGGCTGGTGCTTGGCTTGTGCTATTGCCTTGGCTGTAAAGCGTTTTGTACCAGAAGCTAAAGTCGACGAGGTCGCTGAATCTTAGGTTTCCAAGCGGCCCAAATCCCGTGGGCGTAATCTTTAGCATTATCTCTTGGTTTGTGTCGCTTTGGTAGGTAGCGTTTAAGAAAGCACACCAGTTTTTGCTGTGGGCGTCTATTCCGTCCTCGTACTCATTTACCCATTCGCCGTAAGCATAAGCCGTGTTGTTTCTGAAGTAGTATCCAGTCCAGCCTGGGCTTGTCCACCCGAGGCGGGCAAGTTCGCTTGAAGCGTTCACGTAGTAAATCTGGTCGTTGAGGCCTGTTGTAAGTTGGTAGTAGCTACGGGATGAGGACAAGGTTGTTATGTTGACCCATCGGTACTCCTGCTTGTGCACTGCGCTGTAGAGGTCGAAGGGGTTAAACGTCTCGTTTAGGTAGTATTGGATTTCTGCATCCAGAACGTTTGAGCCTCCTGTTCTTGCGGAGTCGTCTCCGTCATGGCGGTTTGCGACTCCGTAGATGGTTACTGCTCTGAACATGTCTTTTGCTTCGTACATTTTGAACGCCCATTCACCTATCACGAAGGGCGAGTTAGGTTCGCTGCCCATGTCAGTTCTTTCATGGGTTTTGTACTTGTAGATTATTTTGATGACGTCTGAAGTGCTTGGTATGTAGCCGGCTGGGAACTTTAGTGTGTTGTTTCCTTCGAAGTAGTAGACCATGTCTGAAGGTGTTGAGCCGTTGATTACTTTCCACCTGTCGTTGACGAACACCATGGGTTCTTCTTTCCAGAATATGCCTGAAGCATTCTTCTGCGGATAGCTTGTTGGGGTTTCAGTCAGGCTTACGTCGGCGCTTCCTGTACCATTTTGAACCTGCGTCTTCGT
>JAWAPV010000119.1:0-4529 GCA_038894255.1 Bathyarchaeia archaeon | reverse complement strand
TGTTCCACACTTTGGACATTTAGCCATTACATTTCCTCCAATATGCAACGATATCATGGTTTCTTATGGTCCAAATAAAAAACTTTCCATTGTTTTCGAATAGAAAACATTCTTCAAGATATAAAGTTTAGACATTTTCACGGCAAATAACCATGATGATCTAACGTTAGCTTTTATGTTGGCATCATAAAATAGCTAACATCACAGAAGAGTTCAAGGCTTTTCCAGCTTTCCATGCGTTTTTCTCGGTTGATGAGCCTAAAAAATGCTGCTAAAAGGCGCTAAAACGCTTGTAATGGTTAACTTTAAGCTTTAAACAAGCAGAAAAAAGGAAAGAACGTCAATGTTCCCATTGTAGTCATTTACATTCTGATATCAAAAAAAGAGAAAATAAGCGTCGAAGTTTATCTGAAAGCGTCAAAAACAATCACGCTGTCGCACACATCAAGGTAGCAAATCGCTTCTATAACCAGCCACCAAACACGGTTCGATGGTTTTTCTATATTTTGCCAAAACACTTTTACTATCGAGTTCTGTGAATACTTCTTTTGACATCGAGGAAACCCGCGTTGGAAGATTATTCTAAAAGTGTCTTTGATTTTCTTGTCAAGCCTGTTAGGAAGCTTGTGGAGCAGAGAGGATTCTCGAAACCGTCAGAACCGCAGCAAAAAGCCATTCCCCTAATTCTCGAGGGCAAGAACGTGCTTTTGATTTCGCCCACAGCCACAGGCAAAACCGAAGCCGCATTCCTACCAGTTTTAAGTATGCTTATGCAAGGTTACCAGGGCACGCAAGGCATCAAAGTTCTATATATCACGCCTTTGCGGGCTTTAAACAGAGACATGCTTGAGCGTCTTGAGTGGTGGTGCAACAATCTTGACATAAAGCTAGCAGTTAGGCATGGCGATACTGAAACCAAAGAGCGGATGAGGCAGTCCCGAAGCCCGCCTGACATGTTGATAACTACCCCAGAAACCATGCAAGCAATACTGGCGGGGTGGATTATGCGGCAGCACCTGCAAAGCGTGCGGTGGGTAATAATAGATGAGGTGCACGAGATGGCGGACAGCAAACGGGGAAGCCAACTTGCCTTAGCGTTAGAAAGGCTGAAAGCCATGGTAGGCCGCGACTTTCAAATGATTGGGCTGTCCGCTACAATTGGCAGCCCAGAGAAGGTTGCGCAGTTTCTTGTCGGCGTCGGAAAGCCCGTTGAAATTGTGCGTGTGCCCGTGGCGCGGATGATGCGTTTGAAGATTGTTTTTCCGAAGCCTACAGAAGAAGATGAGAAGCTTGCCGCAAGGCTTTACACGCATCCGGAAGTGGCTGCAAGGCTTAGGCTTGTCCGAGAATACATGAACAGGTACAAGTCTGTGCTGCTTTTTACGAACACTCGCACAGAGTCAGAAATCTTGACAAGTAGGCTTAAGGTTTGGGACATGGATTTTCCAATATCGATTCATCACGGTTCTCTTGCTAAGCCGTCCAGAATCGCGGCTGAACGTGGACTAAAAACTGGCGAGCTGAAAGGGTTGGTGTGCACAAGTTCGCTTGAGCTAGGCATCGATGTGGGCAGAATTGACTTGGTCATTCAGTACATGAGTCCAAGACAGGTTACCAGGCTTATACAGCGTGTAGGCCGAAGCGGCCACCGAATAGGACACATAGCTGAAGGAATAATTGTCGCCTTAGACTCGGATGACGCGTTGGAGGCTTTAGTAATAGCTAAAAACGCCTTAAAAGAGAACTTGGAACCGCTGGCAATTCCTCAGAAACCCTATGACGTGTTAACCCATCAAATTGCAGGTTTGCTTCTCAAAAACCGTCGGCTTACATTTGAAGAAATTTTGGAAACCTTTAGAAAGGCTTATCCTTACGAAGACCTGACGATGGAAGATGTTGAAAAAATCCTCAGGTACATGCACCAACGCTTTCCACGTTTTGCTTGGGTTTCGTTTGAAGACAAAATGGTTTTGAAACCAAGGCAGTCCAAGGCGCTTTTCGAGTATTATTTTGGAAACTTGTCAATGATTCCCGAAGAAAAACAGTTCCTGGTTGTCGACGAGGCAACAGATTCTGCCGTTGGGGTTTTGGATGAGGCGTTTATGGCTGAGTACGGCAAGCCGGGCGTCAAATTCATAATCCGTGGAAGTCCATGGCGCATCAGCAGTGTTTCAGAAGAGAAAGTTTACGTCAGAGCTGTTGACGACCCGACAGGCGCGGTTCCAAGCTGGATTGGCGAAGAAATCCCAGTGCCCTTTGAAGTTTCCCAAGAAGTTGGATACTTGCGAGGCCTAGTTGAGGAGCAGATGCGCAAAGGCCTTTCGGCCCAAGAGGTTGCGGCAAACCTCTCTAGGGATTACCCGTCTGACGAAGAAACCATTGCAAAGGCGTTGGCAGACACGGTTGAACAGGTTAACGCGGGTTTGCCTGTGCCAACCGACAGCCGAGTGGTTGTTGAAGACTGGCAAGAGTTTGTGCTCGTCCACGTCAATTTTGGCTTGCTCGCGAACCGTGCACTGGCGCATCTTCTCGGTCAACTGCTAACTGAAAAAGTTGGCTTTGCGGTAGTTGTTCAGCATGACGCCTACCGTGTTTTCTTGCAGACAATGGGTTCAGCAAACAGCAGTCAGATAGTGGCGTTGTTTGAAGAAATGAAGGCTATGCCTGAAGAAACCGTCAGAGAAACGCTGACGCGGGCAACATTGAAGACTGGATTGTTCAAGCGCAGAATGATTCATGTTGCAAGGCGTTTCGGTGCGTTGGAAAAGTGGGCGGACTTTAGCAGTGTCAGCCTTCAGAAGCTTATAAAAAGCTTCGAGGAGACGCCCATATACGAGGAAGCCTTGAAAGAGGTTTTCATGAAAGATTTGGATGTTGAAAAGCTTCTTTTCGTTCTTGGAAAAATGCGTGAAGGTAAAATTACAGTGCAGAAAGTCGAGACCGGAGGAAGACCCGCGCCTATTGCTCGCGTAGGCATCGAACGGGTAAGCATGAAGACAGACCTGATTCCTCCAGAACGTATGCGTGCGGTGCTTGTCGAATCGGCGAAAGCTAGGTTACTCAGCGAGGCAGGTATCCTCTTGTGCACAAGTTGCTGGAACTACACGGAGATGGTGCGAATGAATGATTTGCCTGAAAAACCGCGTTGCCCTCGATGCGGTTCTAACGCTATTGGACTTTTGAGGGTAGAAGAAGAAAAGGTTCTGCCCATAGTTGAGAAGAACGGTGAGAAGCTAACAAAAGAAGAAGCGAAACTTCAGAGGCGGGCGCTTCAGACTTCTGAGTTGATTTCGAAGTATGGAAAGGCGGCTGCAGTGGCTTTCTGCGCTAGAAAACTTCAGCCTTCCGATGTTGCTGAAATCCTCCAGAAAAACGCAAGACTTAACGACAAGTTTTACGAGCTTGTTTTGGAAGCAGAACGCAAGGCTCTCAGCAAAGGCTTCTGATAGGCTTTTGAGACGCACAACAAGTCTTAAATCAAACCACGCGTAATTGCTTTAGGGCCTAGGTGCGCTTTAGTCAAATGAGGAAAACGCTTTGGAAATAAGTCGGAAAAAACTGCGCGAAGAAGTTCTTGAACGAGTCAAGTACATTAAAACGTGTGTTTTGGCAAGGGAAATGTGTCTTCTTGTGCGCACCAACCGAGCTGTGCTCGAACCCGAAGATGTCAAGGAAATATGCCTCTCCATATCTAAACTTTGTAGCGAGGAAGGTTGCCGTGAACCAAGCGAGTTATGCCGCAAGGCGGCTGAAGCCGTGGGCACTGGTGACGAGGCAAAGTATCTTGAGCTGTGCGCGCAAAGCTGTGTAAAATGCGGTGAAGCCAGAAGACCTAACACTAAAGACAAGTCGACGTATGTGGCTTGAAAAGGCGTAAAAATCTTTAAAAGAACAGTGTTCGTAGGTTAAACCAGATTTAAGCTGTGCGGTTAACGGAGGCTTATGGTCTGTATATTGCGCCGTATGTTCCGAGTCCACCCCAAGTTATTCAGAGAATGCTGATGCTGGCTGAGCTGAAGGCAGGCGAAGTTTTCTTTGACTTGGGTTCTGGAGACGGTAGAACAGTCATAATGGCCGCGAAAGAGTTTGGAGCGAGAGCGGTCGGCGTGGAGCTGAGAGAAGACTTGGTTAAGAAGGCTTTGACCTCAGTTTACGAACAGAATCTTCAAGATAGAATCACCATAGTGAACGGCGACATGTTTAAGGTTGACTTGTCATCAGCCGACGTGGTTTTCCTATACTTGACAACAAGCGCGAACGAGAAGGTCAAGGCAAAGCTTGAAGCCGAGCTTAAGAAGGGAGTTCGCATAGTGTCCCACGACTACGAGATTGTAGGCTGGAAACCCGTTAAGGTCGAAAACTACTGCGAAAACCAAGCTTTGGGCTACCCTTCTCACACGTTGTACCTGTACAAGAAAGGTTAAAGCGAGCTTTTATGCAGTCGCCTACTTTTAAGACGTCTTTTAGGGTAGTTTGGGCGGAAACAGATGCCGCCGGCGTTGTGCATTACTCTAATTATTTCAGGTTTT
>JAWAPV010000118.1:0-4634 GCA_038894255.1 Bathyarchaeia archaeon | reverse complement strand
TTGTCCTCAAGCGGAGGCCAGACTGCGCAAGCATCCACGCCACTAGAGCAATTCCAACGACGTAATACGCAAAAGGACTACCCACAACGGGCGGAGCATCAGGAGGCGGTGGAAAAGGCGGAGGCTCTTCTTGGATACTTGTCATAAGCCAGAAGAGAATATGTTGGATAAGAGTCTCAATCGGCACTGCTTTCACCTTAATAAGCACATTTATACACATCTCGAGAGGTTCCTGCCATCTTGTAATAGAAGTACTCGTTTTCATATGAATTTTTTGCTGGAAATGATGGAGGCGTCGCGCTCGCTCCTACATGGCACCATCCTACGTCGTCAAAGCTCTTTGAATAAAACAATAGTGGGTAAGGCCACAGCCCATAATAACACACCCATGCTGCGCTGTATGCAAAGCAGCTTGCGCCTTCTGGAACGCGCACTCCTACTGCAAAATCTGCATAATCATCCATCACGTACCACAATGCAAATATGCGGGCAACAGTGCTGTGCACGACCCATTTTGCACAGTAGTAATCACCTTCTACGCCTGATTTATAAGATATTCCGTAAAGTGGAATCTGACCAGACAATCCTATTCCTTGATAGGAGTAACTCCAGCTTCCACTTGACCATTGCCAACCAGCTTTTGGCATGTGATTGGTTGGAACTTCATCAGCATACGACGGAAAATACACGTAAACCTCGATTATTAGGGGACCCGACCAGAAATCATCCTTTGTCCACAAATCTTCAACCGTTACCTTAACCGCGTAAAAATCCCAATTGGGATCCCCCTCGCTAGTATCCTTGTAGAGGATTGTTGATAATTTGACGTGATTGTTTGCGCTGTAGTCAACATCGCTATCTATTTCCTCTTGTTCAGCTTTTGCAATCATTGGAAGCATAAGTAGTAGCAGAAAAAAGACGCAAACACAATTTTTATGCAATTTTTTCCTCCAATTACCTATAACCTACTATTTAATTCAGCAACATATAAAATTAACGCAAAAAAATTCCCCATTTTTGTTTAACCAAAAATTCGGCAAGAACTTTTTCTGTCTTCACTATTTGGGTTGTGGCGTAAACAACAACCAGATAGGAATAGAGAAATATGAAATATTAGTTATGCCTAATTGTTTAGTGTTGGTGAGTGGCGTATATGACTATTATGAATGTAAAGGCAAGAGCGATTGAAGATTTCAGAATTGCCGTAGACGACGGGCGTGCTCACAGCGTATGCCTCGATTTGCCCCGAGAATTGGGAACAGACATGGGACCGACCGCTCTGGAGCTGGGAGTGATGAGCTTTGCGGGTTGCGTGGCAACAATCTTCGTCCTCATGGCTAAAAAAATGAGGCTGAAGATGGATTTTCTGGAGGTTGATATGAAAGCGGAAAAGCCTGAAGGCGCTTCTACCGTGACCAAAGCTGACTACACTCTTAACGTCAAAAGCCAAGAGAACGAGGAAAGAATAAGAAGAGCTTTTGAACTGACGCGCGAGAACTGTCCAGTTGGGCTTCTATTTGAGAAGGCAGGCGTTGAAGTGACCTTCCAACTGAAGATAATAAAATAAGCGAATGCAAGAAACGCCAGGAAAACTGGAATTCGGCATATTTTCGGTGTCCGCTTGGCTAGTAATGTGTGCTACCCAAAAAAGGCTTTAGGACAAACTTTCAAAAGCCGCGCCCTATACTAAGATTTAAGAGTCAAGCCTTTCGGCGTTTCCGCACTTCTTGTTTGCCTTTGACTTGTCTGTTGGATAGGTTTATATGAGTAAGTTTAAGTATAGAAGAGACACAATCAAACGAAGAGGATGCAAACAATGAGCGAAATGACCACAGAAATCCTTGAGCAAAACCTCGGAAAAATCGTGCTAGTAAGACTCAAAGGAGGAAAAAATCTGCGCGGAAGACTCAAGGGCTTCGACCAACACCTAAATCTGGTTCTGGAAGAAACAGAAGACACCACAACCTCGGAAAACACGAAAAAGCTCGGCACAATCATCGTGCGTGGCGACAACGTAGTTCTGATTTCCCCACCGCCTAGGTGAGCTTCTAGATGGGTAAGGGAACACCTTCTTTCGGCAAACGCGCCGGCAAAACCGTTCACATCAAATGCAGACGCTGCGGAAGAAGAGCTTACAGCGTAGCCAAGAAACGGTGTTCCGCTTGCGGATACGGCGCAACCTCCAAACTGCGCGCCTACTCGTGGCAGACTAAAAATCTTAACCGAGAAAGGATACGCTGAAGCCGTTTAAGCCTTTTTACTGTAGCGATTGGTAGTATCCCTTGTCTATCTTCACAAAAATAAGCGGCCCCTTGCTTTGAGCAAGCTCCTTAGCCTTTCTTAAAGTGCAGTTAACCACGTTTACAACATGCTCGTTTTCGCTGGCGTTGGCTCTCCTCTTTTCGCCGAGCTCCATCTTAAGAAGGTTCTCCGCCAGAATCGAAGTTCCGCAGATTTCGCCACGCTTGATAAGTGTCGAGGTTACGATTTCCTCGATTTCCTTGCGGTTTTCCAGAGTCTTCCAAAGCGGTTCACCCTTGCTCAGCATGCTTGAAGCCTTATTCCAGCGGGCGGCGTTCTCGTTGCCTATCAAAAGCTTGACGCGCTCCTTCCACTTGGCAAGCCAGATGCCCGTCCAAATGGTCAAGAACTCCTCGAGCTCTTCTCTGTCCTCGTTGAAAAACTTTTCCAGCCTCTCAACAACTTCGCAGTCGTTTGCCTCTTTCCCAACAAGCTCCCAGTGAACCTTCAAATAGTTTGTTAGGTCTTGGCAAGCTATCTGAAGCACTTTGCGGTCCGAGCCAAGAACATCCATAAGTGGATTCTTGTCTTTAAGCTTGTCAGACAGCAAGATCTCGATGAAGTTCATAGGTGTCGCCGTTCCGAAGCCTTCTCCCTAAAAAACATAGGCGTCGAAGCGTTAATTAAGCTTTATTCGTGTTAGCTTCTATAACTCTTTTCAATAAGATTTAGCAATATTTTCGCCCCTGACATATTGCGCAAGCCACTAGAAACACAGCAAACGACTAAACGACGAAAAGCGGAAGTTCACAAACACTTCCCAAAATCAGGTTAGGCTTCTCCTTTTCCAGCTCTTCACGCGAAAAAAGGCCGGAAAGCACCCCAACCGTCTTAGCACCTGCAGCTTTGCCCGCCTTTATGTCAGAAACCGAATCTCCAACAACAGCACACTTACAGCGTTCAACATCAAACCGCTCAGCACATTTCAAGATGGCTTCAGGAGAAGGCTTCGCGTTTTCAGTGTCAAGCGCGGTCGCCACAAAATCAAAAAACTTCAACAACCCCATGCTTTCCAGTTCTTCCAAGATTGCTTTTTTTGGAACATGCCTCATGGTAATCAACGCTAACTTGGCTTTGGAAGAAAGAACCTCTAAGGCTGCTGCTGCACCGCGGATTGGCTTGGTTTTTATAGCTGTCACCCTATAGTAGGCTTTAAGATAGGTGTCCAAAAATTTTTTAACGTTTAACCCTTGCAGAAGGTCGTCCAAAGGCAGTTTCTGCTCCAGCCTTCTCGGAATCTCTTTCACAAGGGTCACATCAAACGTTTTAACGTTAAACGCCAAGAACGCGGTCTTTACCGCGTCCAAGTAAGCCTCTCTCGAATCCACAAGTGTGCCATCCAAGTCAAGCAGCACAGCCTCAACGTCAAGCTTTTCCGTTTCCAAACACCGCCCTTTCCCATTTGCCACGCGGCTCTTATTGTTTTTTGTTTCGATAGGTTTTTATTTACGGTTACTTGTCTAAGGTAAACACCAACAACTCGTATATAGACAGTAATACACGGAATGGTATGCGATGGCAAGAAAAGCAAGAATACGCCTCACAAGCACAGACTACTTGAAGCTGGAAGAGGTATGTAATGAACTGAAAAGCATAGCCGAGAAAACAGGCGTGAAAATGATGGGGCCAAAACCTCTGCCTACGAGAAGACTGAAAGTGCCAGTTTTGAAAACGCCGTGCGGACAGGGAACCGCCACGTGGGACAGGTGGGAAATGCGCATACACAAGAGGCTTATTGACATAGACGCGGAAGAGCGGGTTATGAGGCGTATAATGCGAATCCGCGTCCCCGAAGTGGTGCACGTGACCATAGAACTCTTGTAAACTATTCTCTGCTCTGTTTCTCCCATGGAAACAGGATGCACTCATTACATTTCTCCAGAAACTCCATGCCCTTCTTGGTTGTTTTGATGAAGCGTTTTCCGTCAATGTGCAGAAGCCCCTTTTTGACAAGCATGTCAAGATACTGCTGTGTCTGCACAAAAGAAAGCCCAACATTAGTCATAAGCTCGGTCTTTCTTGTCCCAGAAGCCGCCTTTCTGAGAATGTCCACAACAATGTCGTGCCTATCTCTTCTAACCATAACACTCACCAAAGAAAACAATCATGCTAAGCTTTCTAACCTTACCAAATATATGTCTTTCCCAAACCTAACTAATCAAGTAAGTTGAGGCTACTGTCAAGACAACACTAGCCGAAAAAGCCGCAGCCCAAACGAGCTTATTCCACAAGAAAATCTTGAACCCGTCAAAAATCCCAAACGGAATCAAATTGAACAAGGAAATCCAAGCGTTAAAGGCCGCGCCCACCACACATATAAACCAGACAAGCGG
>JAWAPV010000117.1:0-4683 GCA_038894255.1 Bathyarchaeia archaeon | reverse complement strand
AAAAAAGAAAGCGGAAAAACTCAAAAGGGGAATTGTTATGCTTGAGGTCACCCACAGAGCGTTCAAAAAATAGTTGTCAAAGGAGTAGGGCACTTTTGGCCACCAATAAGAGACAAGGCGGAACACGTTTGTGAGGTCGCTGTTGCCGCTGAGTAGCTTGAGTTGCTCAACGTTAAAAATGTAATCGGGATTCACTGAACCTGCAAGAAACGAGTAGTCAACAAGTGGTAATATCCAAAAGGCGTTGGCAAAAAAGTAAATCATAAGGGTTAAAGCAAAGTTTTTGGTGTTCTGAATACGGTCTTTACGGTTTGAAAAAAGAGCAAAAACGTACAGTGTGGCTATTAGGAAAAAAATAAAAAAGACTCCGTGCGGGCTCGTGGAGCCAAAAGTGCAGAGCAAAACAAGCGTCAGAACCTCCTTTGGGCTTGCCTTTTTTTCCAAGAAAATTCGGACAGCCATGATGAAAATTAGAGGAAATAGGCTGTATGTGACGAGAAGAAAAGTGTGATATATCCGGTCCATCACCCAAGGGTTAAAAGCGTAAAGCAAAGAAGAAAGCAAACCGCAGCCAAAAACTGTTTTAGGTTTGCCGCCTAACGCGCTGAGGAAGTATTTTGCTGTAAGATACATTGAAATTCCCGAGGTAACAAGGATGTTTAGAATTAGGAATTTGAAAAAGAATTCTGCAGGCGCATCAAAAACGTAGAATGGAAAACAGAAAATGAGCAAATAGGGAAGCCTCATGCACCCCACATGGTTAAAGCTGTTTCTGTTGGACCATAATGGGTAATTAGCCCTCAGATACTGCCCGAGTTCAAGTGTTGGAACAAAATCTCCAAAGAGAATCGTTCCTTCCTCCAGCAAGAATCTTCCACAAAGCAGAAACGCAACAGCCAAAATCGCTGCAAAAGCCGCTAGCGTATCTAAATTTTTTAAAAGAAAGTTTTTGACGCGTTCTTTAAGACAGGAAATCATCTTCAAAGTGCAACTCGCTTTTGCACAGTCTCTTTTGCGAAACATTTGTTATGCATGAAACCTTATTTAAAGGATACAAGAAAACTAACATCAAACAGGTAGCCCTTCTCGGACACGCGCATTGCGGTTATCTTTTCTGCAAGATCCAATCTTTTTATGAATTTTCACGCCCCTGTCTAACGCAGTATTCTTAACGAACTTTAGAATCCTTTTAATTTGGTTTGAAGCCATTAGAGCGGCGGGAAGTAAGAAGGAAACGACAACTGAGATAGCAACAGTGTCCTGCGTTTCGAATAGTATTTCAAGTTTTAAATTGCCGGTGGAGTTTATTAGCCAGCCATTTGCGAACATGTTTGCTTTGAAATGCCAGGGCTCGGCAACCGTTCTCCCGTTTATTTTCAGTTTCCAGCGAGCATCAAAGTTTTCTTGCAGAACCACAAAAAAAGGTCCGCTGGAATTTACATGGGCTACGTATTTGCAAGGCGAGTTTTCTTTCCATTCAAAATTTTCAGGCAACGCCGTGGAGAGGTTCAGTTTGTTGAAATCGGATTTGCTGACGAAAACAGCGTGCTTAAGAGTTTCCCAGTCCACTTCTGCGAGATAATCATAAAGTTCGTTCCAGCTCGAGTTTTCACAGTTAAAGAGGTTGGCTGCCGCGTAAATCTTCTCAAGCGAGTTAAGATTCTGATACAGGGCAACCTCGTCCCATTCTTTCACCAAAACGAAATCCTGATTTTTTGCCAGTCGAGCCAAGGCTTCTGTCGCGTCGTAGTTAGCGCCCATAATTATGTTTTTTTCAACGATGAGGTAGCCGACACTTAAAACACTTAAACATCGAGATGTTAACGAAGGGAACTTCACGCGTTTGTAGACTTCCAGTTCCCAGATGCTTATGGATTTCCACATGGAAGCCTCAGTAAAGCACAGTCGAAGCCTACTTGTAGTTGCGGGTTGAGTGAAAACGTGTTCTCGCTCGGTCAAACTGTTGTTTTCCACCTTTACATGTTCAACCCAGCCAGTCCCATCCCATGTTTCTACGGAGTATGTCTTCGCTAAGGCTGCTTCAAAATATATTTTGAGGCCTTCTATTTCTTGAGGTTGTGTCCAATTAACCTCAAGCCATTGTGGAACACTTGTTTCAGAAGACCAGCGGGTTAGGTTGTTTCGGTCAACAGCCTTTGCGGGGTCGTGCGCCTCATCCTGACACGAACTCGCGTATACTTTGCCTTTTCTAGTAACGTCTATTGTCGTGGCGTTCTTTGTCAAAACAAGCTCGTGGAGTTTGTTTATTAACTCGGAGTTTGCGGGATCCAAATATTCTGTTCCAACTCCAGATATTATTGGCTTTGAGAATATGAACGGGTAGGGGTTGCCGCAGCCTAACGTGCCTGTGGAGTAATTGTAGATGACGTAGATGTCCCTTTTGGGCACTAGAAGCGCCCAGTAAACATTTGAAAGGTGCTTGTCAAGCTGAACATACGAGTCGGGAAAAGTTGAACCTTTAACTTTTGGGTCGAGCCAGTTCCGCGTCACGTCCCCTGTCAATAGAGGAAATGAGGTTGCGACGAACAGTAGCCCAACTAGAACAAGCACTGAAAACTGCAATGCCTTTCGTTTAAGCCTGTGGAAAACGTTGGAGACAAGGGCGCCAAGCAAAATGCTGTAAGAGAGAAGCATGAAGAAAATCCAGTTTGTAGGCGATCTAAAAGCAATCAGGAAAGGCACGTTTGTGGTCATCGCGTAGTAGACGTCTTTGAAGTATTTGGTGAAGCCTGCGGTAAAGAAGAAAAAGACTAGTCCAGCCAAAGCAAAGTAACATTCAAGCTTTCTAAGCTTGGACTTTAGTAATAAACTTGAAAAGGCTAGCATAGGTATTAGAAAAGTCAAGATAATAAGCGCGGGATTGTGGAGGTAAACGTCCGCATATGGCGCGTAGGAGTGCCCTCCATAGTCTTCATAGAAAGCCCAGTGGGCAATCAGTCTGAAAATGTCGTGGAGCCTAATGTTAAGCGCAAAGGCGGGGGTGGTCATCCTAGAGTGGGCGGAGAAAAGCATGCTCCAGTTTGTGGCGATGATCACCCATATCCAAATTGAAGCTAGAAGGGCTGAGACAAGGAAAATGCTTGAAAGCCCTAATAGCTTCTTGAATGATCCAGCATTCACTGAAACATCAAGCTTGATGCCTTTTTGCTTGTTAAAAAAAAGGTTAATTTTGCATCCATCACTTAGCAGGAAGTAAAGTGCTGTAAGGAAAATTCCAAATAGGCAGAGAAGGAACGGTCTGTAGTTTGGAAATGCGCCTTGAGTTAGGATTAGCAAAACTCCTGAAAAGGCTGCTAGAACTTTCGAGTTTTTTCGGAAGGCTAAAGTAAACGCTGTTAGGCAAGGCATGACCATAAGGATTATGCTTACGAAGCCGACAGCTGTTTGTTCACGGTCGTTTATGAGAAAAACGTTAAAATTAAAGAACAATGAAGCCACAACGGCAACAATCACGTCACCATCTGCAAGCTGTTTTACAAAAAAGTACACGAGAACCGACATTAAAAAATACATTATTATCAAAGTGAATATTTGAGCGCCAAAAATGTCAAACCCAAATTTGCACCCAATCGTGGTTAAAGCGTTGAAGGGATCAAGAAGCCGCGGAAGATACACAGAGGGCGTTCCAAAATCAATTTCGTTCCAAACATAAATAGCATGTACAGTGAAAGCGTCTATATTAAGAGGGGGTCTAAGATCACCCGCCACTATCAAACGTGGATGCTCAAACCATAAAATCACCCTCAAACTTGACGCAAAGAAAAAAATCAGAATCAGTGTTTCTTTAGAAAAAGCGCGTCTGGCAAAGCAAGTCTTGCCTTTTACGGATGACAACTGAAACAGTTTTCGGCGGACACAGAGATAAACTGCAAAGACTAGCCCTGCTAAGGCTGCTAGTCCTAGCAAAAGTAAAGGAGAAGCAACCGCCGAATTCTCTTGGAAGTAAATATACTCGGAAAGAGTTCCCATAAAGTTTTGCCTGTTGCCTTTTGCAGGAGCTCTTGAGGTGACATTTCCAAAGTCGTCTATGCAAAAGGTCAGACTTGTGCTTATGTGGTTTGTCTGGCTTTTTCCAGCTTGAAAATCGCAGTCTGCCACGCTGTAGAGATATAAGTCTAAACTTTGCTGGTTATAATCCACGTAGCCAACCACGTACAGCCCGTCATACCTTGTTATGCGAAAGTCTTTCGTCCAAACCCATTCGACGCGTTTCTCGTCGTATGGCGTGAAAAAATCAACAATATAATCTGGGTTATCAGGGTAGTTTTGCTTAAACCATTCTGCGGTTTCACTAAAAGTTTGGAAGGTGCAAGGCAAACTTGCGATGGCGCGGCTGTAGTCTTCCAGCTCGGCAAGACGATTAGCCTCTTGAACCCATTGCCACTCATGTTGCACAACTAGGTACCCAAAGGGGCTACTGCTTTCTAGGGATCGGTTAGCAAGCTTGAGTAAATATTCGCGTGCAGAAGTCCAATTATTATCAAAGACTTCTAGTGCCCCCAGCAAGTGGGTGTTAAACTGGTGGTGATGCTCGAAGCTTGCCCTCCAATCCCAAATATTGTGAGGAAGCACAACAATTCCTTTTCCCTCTTTTTTAGGCACAAGTGCATGCTGCTCTGACGCGTAGTATGGCATTTGCCAGCCTCCGCGCATGTCCACCCA
>JAWAPV010000116.1:0-4717 GCA_038894255.1 Bathyarchaeia archaeon | reverse complement strand
CTACTGCATAATGCGGTCCTTCCCTTGTAGTATAGGCGACCGTCGTAAGAATTCCTTCAGGCGGGGTAAGAAGCTCTTCACCACTATTAACAAGAAGAAACGCACCCGTTCCCCACGTGATTTTTGCTTCACCTCGTTCTAAACGAGCTTGACCAATAAGGGCAGCTTGTTGGTCTCCTAAAATTCCAGCTACTGGAATTTCTGCGCCCACAATGCTTCGTTTGGTATAGCCGAAAACGCTTATGCTAGGAAATATCGGAGGAAGTGCTTGACATGGCACTGAAAATTCTCGACAAAGTTCGTCATCCCATTGCAAGCGTTTAATGGAAAAGAGCAGGGTGCGAGAAGCGTTGGTGTGGTCAGTAGCATAAACGCCAGTAAGAGAAAAAAGAAGCCAGCTGTCTATCGTGCCCAAACATACTTTTCCGCTTTGTGCCCCGCTAAGAAGAGTGGGTTCTTTCCGAAAAAGCCACTCGAGTTTTGTTGCGGAAAAGTATGGGTCAGGAAGAAGGCCTGTTTCTTCTCGGATCTCTTGCAGCAAAAGAGGATTACGCCGAAGTTCCATACAGCGGTCAGCGGTGCGGCGATCCTGCCACACGATGGCTGGAGCAAGGGGTTTACCGGTGGTTTTGTTCCACACAACTATAGTCTCCCGCTGGTTTGTGATTCCTAATCCCGTAAGCCTTGAAGGATCAAGACCAGCTTGACTCGTAGCCTCTTTTATAGCCCAAAGAGCGGCGTCCCTAATCTCCTCAGGATCCTGTTCGACCCACCCAGGTTGAGGAAAACGGAGAGAAAGAGAACGGTAAGCAGATGCGATGGGGTAACCTTCACTGTTTACGATTACAAACCTAACACCGGTGGTACCTGCGTCCAAGGCCCCTATATAAATCATGTTTTTCATTGCTTTTTCTTGCGATTATAAAACAATCCTTGTCTAAGTGCAAGGAGAAGGACATGGCGCTCATTGTTACCCAGCGAAACATTTGCAATCTATCTACGAGAACCTTAAGGCGGTTTGCCTAGGGTTATCTTATTAGAGGTTTCAATTCCCACCGCGCCGAGAATTTTTAACTAATGTTTGTTACCATTTAGTTTTAAGTCGAGTTCTGGTAGCTCAGCTATGCTCTGCAACACATAATCAGGCAGCCAAAAAGAATCACGTAAGTCGTGAGTCTTGGTAACGCCGCTGAGCACGAGGATTGCAGTAAGACCGTGCTCTTTGGCCATGCGAATATCTGTCTCTAAACGATCACCAACCATGGCACAATACTCGGGTTGCAGCCTTAACATTTCTAGAGCCACTTTAACCATGTACTTTGAAGGCTTTCCAAAGACCTTTTCAACTTTGCGCCCTGTAGTCACTTCGAGCGCGGCAATCACAGCTGCAGCATCGGGGATCTCTCCGTCTTCTGTAGGGCAGGTGCGATCTGGATTAGTTGCGTAAAATCTGGCTCCTCGCCGCAAAGCCTGAAAGGCAATGTTCAACTTCCGGTAATTAAAAGTGCGGTCGAATGCAGCGACAACATAATCAATTTTTTGTGGGTCTTCAGATAGCTCTAACCCTGCACGTTGAAGTTCCTCGAGGAGAGCCGGTTCGCCTATCGCAAAAACTTTTGCTCCCGGTGCTTCCTTGGCCAGGAAGTTAGCAAGAACAAATGAAGAGTTAATAACGTCGTCAACAGTGGCAGGAATACCCAGGTGGGAAAGTTTATTCGCATAATGCTCGCGAGAGTATAAAGGCTTATTAGATAGGAAAAGAATTCTACGCCCTCGGCTTCTGAGTGCCTCGACAGCCTCCCTAGCCCCTGGAATAAGCTTCTTTCCTCGGTAAACAGTGCCATCTAAATCTAAGAGATATCCTTGGATCCCCATGAAAGGTCGCCTCTTTTGGCGCAACAACAAAATGGCCAAGTTTTTACGGTCTGAGGAGTTTTAAAAGGCGCTGAGGCCAATCAGTAATGACCCCCGTAACACAAGGATTATGTGCAAAGCGCTTTAAATCTAAAATATCATTAACAGTCCAGATGTAAATTTCAAACCCTTTCGCTCTTAAGTCACATAATTCTTCATCTGAAAACAACCGGTAGTCAGGATTGATGGCGTCAACTTGGAAATCTTTAAGGATGTTCACCAAATAACCGCTGGTTTGACTTACTAAAAGAGCTGTCTTTATATCAGATGCAAGTGTCTTAACGTATTGAACAATCCTCGCGTTGAACGAGGAAATCAGCACTTTGCTGGTTAAGCCTAGGTTATAAACCAAATCTACTGTCTTCCTCACAAGAATTTCGTCCTGCTTTGTCATCACAAAGTTCGAAAAGGCTGGTTTAATCTCAATATTTATTAGCAACCCTAATTCTTGGCTCAAAGCCAAAGCTTCCCGCAACGTTGGGATTTTTTCGCCTTGGTACTGAGATATCTGCGTTGGCGATACCTCACCGCTTGACAGGGTTCCAAAGGGGTCACTTTCTATGAACCATGAGCCTGCATCGAGCATGCGAACTTCGTCAAGCGTAAAATCACTGACTTTCCAAGGCGCACGGTCAGGGAAAATCTTTGCAGCATTAGTAGTGCGCACTAGTGTATCATCGTGCATCAGAATTACTTCATAATCTTTTGTCAATCGTACATCAAATTCCCAACCATCAGCTCCAATTTGAGCTGCGATTTTAGCCGCAGCTAAAGTATTTTCTGGCGCCAATGCCCGCGCTCCTCGATGAGCATATACCAGAGGGCTTGAATTCTTATCTCCAGACATTCCCAAAGTAGCGAAAGCCATCAAAACACCACATAATATATCCGACAAGCTCATTTTTCGCTTTCCGTAAGTCCCTGAATAAGCCAACGCTGAGCAAAAACAACAACAACCACGGGGATAGTCATTGCAAGCACGGCGGTAGCCATGACCAAGTCCCAATCAACTAAGGCCTCTGGACCCCCCATCATGCGCACCAACCCAATAACAATCGTTTGCATCTCAGGCTTCGTTGTTATCAGCAACGGCCAAAGATACTGATTCCAGCCATAGATAAACATAATGACGAACAAGGCGGCCAAATTAGGGCGAACTATAGGGAGGGCAATTTGCCAAAAGCAACGAATTGGGCCGGCTCCGTCTACTTGTGCAGCGTCAAAAAGTTCGCGCGGAATAGACCTAAACGCCTGTCGCAAAAGCAATGTGCCAGTAGCAGAAACTAAAAGGGGTAGGGATAATCCCCAATATGTGTTCAGTAATTTTAAATCGGAAGCAACTTTATAGCTTGGGAAAATTCTTACTTCTAGGGGAAGCATAAGAGTAACTAAAATCATCCAAAAGAATAAATTTTGAAGCGGAAGTTTAAAATAAACAAGCGCATACGCTGTAAGTGATGAGACAAAAATTTTCCCTACAGCCACAATTAAAGCTGTAATAAAAGAATTAGTCAACATTATTTTAACGGGAACACTTATAACTCGTCCGCCAGTACCCAGTGCCCATGCTCGAGAGTAGTTATTTAGTAAGTACGGCCCAGGAACCAGCGGCAAAAGCCCGCGCCCGATTGTGGCAGCGTCATGCGTGGATCCGACAAATGCGATGTATACGGGAAATAGCATAAAAGCTGCACCTAAAACCAGAACTAAATGCGTCATGAATTTTTCAGAAAATTTCAATTTCATTATTCTCTCCTATGCGTAATAAACGCGGCGCTCGACAAATTTAAATTGAATCAATGTTATGAAAATCACGATCGCCAACAAAACAACAGACTGGGCAGCAGAAGAACCTATATTAAGGTTGAGCATGCCGTCAACGTAAACCCGATATGCCAAAGTCTCTGTGGCTTTGCCAGGCCCCCCTTTTGTTAAAGCATCAATTACTCCAAATGTGTCGAAAAAGGCGTAGACAAGATTCATTATTAGCAAAAAGAAAGTAGTAGGAGAAAGGAGCGGAAAAGTTATTTTCCAGAAGATTATTCGCGGTTTTGCTCCATCTATTGCAGCAGCCTCGATAAGTGCTTGAGGGATAGATTGTAAGCCTGCAAGGAAAAAAATGAAATTATAACTAATTTGTTTCCAAATGGACGCCATTATCACTAAGAAAAGAGCTTGTCCTCCGTTTAGTCGATAATCCCAATTCAATCCTAGTGAGCGAAGCCACCGAGCCAGAATCCCGACTTGTGGTTGAAACATAAAGAGCCAAAGCACAGCAGCAGTAGCTGGAGCCACTGCATAGGGCCAAACAAACAATGTTCGATAAACACGAGCGCCAACTAGCCGTTTGTTGGCCATGACCGCGAAAAGGAGAGCTAGAGACATGGCACCGATAGCCACAATCAGAGAAAAGACGAAAGAAAGCCGAACACTGTGGTGATAATTCGGATCAAGAAGAAGAGCACGGAAATTAGCCAAACCTACAAAGCGAGTTCTTAGTCCGAATGGATCAGTTCGCAAGACTGATTGATACAAGGCAACAGACGCCGGCCAAAAGAAAAATATCCCTGCAAGGATGAGTTGCGGAAGAATAAAGAGAAAAGGAAGGAGCTTGTTTTTAAACACTACGTTTTTGCTCATAATTTAATTCTTGGTAAAAAGGGGCCTCGCCAACTAAGCGAGGCCCCGTTAGCTTGGTTATTTATACATTGCCTCAAACTCTCGAAGTAGTGCATTTCCTCTGGAGACGATGTTGCGTATCGCCTCTTCTGCCGTCTGGATACCTTGGAAAGCCTTTTCAACT
>JAWAPV010000115.1:0-4735 GCA_038894255.1 Bathyarchaeia archaeon | reverse complement strand
GTCTTTGGCGGTGCCGAAGCCCGCGAACATGCGCATGGTCCACAACCTTCCGCGGTACATGGTGGCGTGGACTCCGCGCGTGAAGGGATACTCGCCTGGAAACCCTAAATCTCGCAGGTAGTCGAGGCTTTTGACGTCTTCGGGCGTGTAAAGCCGCTTTATGCTTGTGCCTGAATGGTTTTGGAATTCAGGCTTTCTCTCTGGGGTTTGCTTTAGCCAGTTTTGCAGAGTCGTCTGCTCCCAGCGTGCCCGCTGGTTAGCGATTTCTTTAAGCTTATCTTTGTCGAACATTGCGTGGTGGCGCTCCCTTGTTTTTGTTGGTTGCTTTGCTGGATAAAAGCGTTGTTGAAGGTAAAACTTTTTCCTATTGTTTTGTCTTTAGAGTTGAGAAATTAGGGGTTCTGTTGTTGGGAAGACAGTTATAGCCCCCTTATATATACCTCAAACAATGCGCAAGCATCTTTAAAAACAAAAATAACCAATGACTTTAGAGAACATCGTTAATGCGCAAACTTTGTGCTGAAAGCTTTCCTTGCGAAGCGTCGAAAAAAGTTTACTCTGATAGTTGTCCCTTTCATACGTTCTTTAACTGAATTAAATAATACACGCTGTAAGCACACTTTATGGGCATTTGTTTAAAATAAGTAAAAAAGCGCCCAAAAATCATTACTAAAATATTATTTTTAATACATATGAAAGGAAATTATTTCAAATTAGATTTATAGAAGACGATTCCACAAAGCATTTAAACACTTAATAAAAATAAAGTCTTTGAACACTATAAAAGAGTGAAACGGAAAATGAAAAAAACTATTGGGTTATTAAAAATGTTAATTATTGTTGTTTCAATGCTATCTTTTCTACCTATTAATGCAAAAGGTATTACTACCGGGACAATAATGGTTTCAGAAAGATACACCGAGCCTCAGTATAGCTTTGACTCGTCCTATTTTGGAGCTTTCAAATCTCTGCTGATTTCTCAAGGTTATAGTGTGATTGTTAGTAAGTTAGTAATAACTTCAGACTTACTTTCTGGAATAGATGTGTTAATTGTTAACTTGCCAAGAACACAATACAGTTCAAAAGAGATTGATGCAATAGAAGCCTTTGTTTTAGGCGGCGGTGGTCTATTTTGCATCGCTGATCACTCGACTGCTTGGCGAGTTGACAACATCATCGCTAGATGGGGTTTTTCTCAAGCCAGCGGATATGTGGTCGACCAAAACAACTATGTTGGAGGTAACAAATGGTGGGTCTATTACGAAAGATCTCGAGGCAATTTTGCAACACACCCAATAACAAATGGTTTGACTAGAGTTCAGAGTGCTGCCTCAAACTGGTTTTTGAATGAGCTTCCCAAAGGCGCGGTTTCTATAATAACAACGGATACCGATGGTACAGCATCACCTAGTGGCGTCTCAGTATATGCTGCTCTCAATGTTGGAACAGGTAGAATTGTCATTTCAATGGATTCCAATTATTTTGGGCCTTCAGACCATCCTATGATAGGTCTCAACATTGATGATAATGCAGCTTTGGGCTTGAATACCATTGCTTGGTTAATGAGTCTAGAAGAAGGGGTGCCTAGGATTTTAAGAGTTTCACCAGATCGTGGAGGTAACACCGGAATGGTTACTGTTAGAATATTTGGAGTTGGTTTCATCGATGGTGCCATTTCTAGACTAACAAGAGAAGGCTGTGCAGACATAATTTGCGAAAGAATAACAATGGCCAGTACATATCTTCTAATAACAACATTTAATCTCACAGGGGCGGAGCTGGGCCTTTGGGATGTTGTAGTAACTTTATCAAACGATGTAGAACTTAGATTGCCGCACGCGTTTACTGTGGAGGCTGGTAGAGAGCCAAATTTATTTGTGGAAATCATTGGAAGGGGACAAATCCGTGTTGGTGTGTCCCAAAACTACTGCCTTCGGATTACGAATAGAGCAAATGTAGATTTAGAAGGCGTTTTTGCAATTTTGAATCTTAGCGATAAAGCTGAGTATATAACTCTTCAAGGACAAACTATAGATGTTGATGCCGATCTAATAGATACGGAAACAGGAAAAGTTCTTTCCATATATATACCGTACATTACAGCCTTCCAAAACATAGACTTAGAGCTTAGAATATTGGCTAAATCTAACCCTATTATCGGAATAACCTTTGCTGCCTTTGCTGCTTATGCTGTAACGTTTATCAAAGGAGCCGCCATGGTTGTTGTAGTATCAACCGCAGCAACTTTCGTAACTAAATTAGTTAAGTATCTTGCCTTGCGAGGATATACCTTACCTGAAGCAACGAAACAAGCTTTAATCGATACTTTCGATGATTATCACATCACACTCGGTTTCGGTGCTTTAGGCTGGGTAATTAAAAAACTTTTAGATGCTCAAATACCTGGACAAGTAGCAATAGAAGTGGTGATCCAAGTAATTGACCAGTTTAGAAGGGAAAAGCAGTCTTCAACACAAAAAAACATTGACGTTGTTACAGCTTGGGATCCAAATGAGAAATCAGGTCCAACAGGCTTCGAACCGCGTGGCTTCATTCCAAACGATCTGGAGCTTGTATACATGATTTACTTTGAAAACCTTGAAAATGCTACTGCTCCCGCTCAAAAAGTTGTAATCACGGATTTGCTGAATGAAAATCTGGACTGGTACAGCTTTAGATTTGGAGAAGTCTCCTTTGGGAATTTGATAATTCCTGTAGAACAAGAAGTTGTCGATTTGAGGCCAGATAAGAACTTACTGGTAAAGATAAATAAAACAATAAACAAAACGAATGGACTAGTAACATGGACGTTTGAATCATTAGACCCAGACACTGGATTGCCCCCTGAAGATCCTCTCGCCGGATTTTTGCCTCCAAACAAAATTCCACCCGAGGGTGAGGGATGGGTAAAGTTTTACATTTATCCCAAATTTAATCTGCTTTCAGGAGCTGAAATCGTAAATCAAGCCTCAATAATCTTCGATCTCAACCCTCCAATTGTAACCAACGCGGTGCTTAATACTATTGATAAGTCGCAACCTGTTAGTGCTGTAAACCTGCTTCCCGCTGAGTCTCTTACCCACTTTTTAGTAAGCTGGTCTGGAAGCGATGGAGACGGCTCTGGCATTAGGCATTATGTTGTATATGTTTCCGAAAACGACGGTCCCTTTATACCATGGGCTATTGAAGAAGACGTAGTTCCAGTATTTTACACAAAAAGAACTTCAGCTATATTTCATGGCAAACCAGGTCACACGTACTCCTTCTACACCATAGCAGTTGACAACGTCGGTAACGTAGAACAACCTCCAGCCGAACCAGATGCCAAAACCACGGTTTTCTCTTGGAACTACATATTTGAAGACACTTTTGGCAGAGAAACAATACTCAAGATTAATACGGTGCACAATTTATTCCAGTTCATTACTTTTGACAAGGATTATGGGGTTAGAAATGCTTCGTATATGGCTTTGTGTGGAAGATCCGTCGTAATAAGGCATTTTGACAGCGAACTGCGCCTCATCAGCGTAGCAGTGGACACGAAGCTTGACTTCTGCATAGCCTTGGCGTGGGACGTGCCCACGGGCAAAAGATACCTCCTCATAGACAAGTGCGGAGCAGAATAACCTACTCTTTCCCTTTTTTCTGTTCGGACAACAAGGGTTTAAAGGCAACTTTTGCATGCTAAAATACGAGTGTGAACGGGTTTGCTTCCTGAAAAGTTTCTAAGCTGGAACTATTTCCCACGCGGAAAAACCTTACGCGAAATGGCTGAAACCTCAGTCATGGCGGACATGAACCGTTTCTTGTTGAACAGCGTGCGCCACAACCCTGCCCTCTGCACCGCCTTCCAGAAAGAAGACGGCACGGTGGCTATTAACGCGAAGATCGTGGGCATAGGCTACGTCCTAAAGAAACACTTGCTGGAAGACGCCGCCCGCGACTTTGAAGCTCACCTTAGACGTGGCGACGAGCTTTTCGCCAAAGCGGAAACAGAAGAAGAAAGGCGGGAAGCCAACGCTGTGTTTCAGAAGGACGGAGCAAAACTGCTCACGGCACGCTTATACTTCGAGGACATGGAAGAAGCATGCGCGCACGTGGACTTTAGCAAGATGGCTACAATAGAGCTAGCACTTTCCAAGCCGAACTCTTCAAAACACACTTGGCAAATCGTCCAGCACAACCAGACCGCATGCCTACTTTTCTACCAGCCCCCCACGGTAAGCTTCGAGCTGCACGGAAAAATCGAAATACACGAAAACGACGCCTACCACAAGTTCGTAAACCTTGTCCACGACTCCTTCCACTATGCTCCGCCCGAACGCCGCAGCAACGGCCGAAAACCCGTTTACCTGTTTAATGTCGAAGAGGTTTACGATAACAGCGCCTCGAAAGAAGGCTTCGGAACAAAAATAGAAGGTTGAAAGGCTGGCTTTGTCAAACCTTCTTGTAAACCTTGTCGGTTTCCCGCACCCGCTGAGCCACCTTCAAGCCTATGCTCTGCCCAGCCTCGGCACGCTGCACGTTCTTATGCTCAATCTGCATCGAATCCACAACCTGCTCAAAATCCGTGTTCGGCCCCTTCACCACAATAGTGTCCCCCACGCTCAAAGGCGCGGTAAGCTCAATCACGGCAACGCTGATTTTCGAAAAAAAGTGCGTAACCCTACCAACCTCAACAACGTTCTCTTCGCTCATACACTTTTCTCCCTAACAACCAATAAAGGCTTGTCCA
>JAWAPV010000114.1:0-4840 GCA_038894255.1 Bathyarchaeia archaeon | reverse complement strand
TTGCAAGCATCAGACGACATCACGCTGAAATCAGGATACACCATAGTAATCTACATCAACAACCCAGACAGTGTTGGACAGAACGACGTTGGTACGCCGGTCGAAGTTACCGTGTACACTGCGAACGCACACTGGACACAAGAGTGCAACGTAGAAGCTGCACAGTAAAAGCGCAGTTTCTCTATATCTCTACATTTTTCTAATTTTTTTATCAAAAACATGATTCAGCTTATTTGTGATACATATTCCGAATGTGTAGTACATGACTACACACAAATCAACATATTCTCCATGAACAGACGTTGTGAATGCGCTGAAGCAGTGTTGCCCCTAAAAATCTTAAATTGTAAAGTGAAGCTCAATGAAGGAAAGAAAAGTCAAAGCTCACCTAAAGAAAACAAGCAAAGCAGTATCTCTTCCAGTGACCTTCTTGATGCTTTTCGTATCTCTGATGCTTCTGATCACAACAACCTATTATGTGGCAATGACTAGGCTAACATCCAAAGGCCTCTTAGTCAACTTCTCAGTTGCAAAACAATCAATGATCACACTTGAAAACACCATTCAAAGTGTTATGTGGTCGCCAGGTGCAGCTTCAATCTACAAGATGGAGGATCTTGGCGGAAACTTCGCGATTAGGCCGACAGCGAAAGTTTTGACGATAAACGTGGCAGGTGAAAACTTTGATGAAACTTTGTTCCAAAGCCCTGTTGGAGAAATGGTCTACAAGTTAGCTTATGCTGAGCCTGGTTCAAGCGGGCTGTTTCTGAAAGGCTCTAGTGCTCAAGTTGTGAACAATAGTTTTTCTACGATGGCTCGGCTGCAAATCGCGACAGGTAGTACAAGTCAGGAGATTAGGCTTTCTTATCGTCCATTTGTTTCCTCCACCGTGATTGGTTCATTGGAAGGTAAGCCCGTTAACGCCTTACGAATCTACATAGTGAACATGAATAGTTCTCAAGCAGTCGCAATATCCAGCGGGTTCAGGCTAAAAGTAAGATGCTTAGAAACAGTTACAACAACTAAGCGGTACAACCTTTCTTACCAGCTTTCTTCCATAACGGTTAAGGCCTCTTTTGACGGAGACGCCTACAGCAAAGTCGTAATGCCCATAACGAGCAACGTGAACGGCACAATCGTGGACGTGGAAACAGTAATCTGCAACATCCAAATGCAGGAGGTAGGCACCTAATGCCCTCAATTATACCTGCGCACGTGTACATGTTTGTAGCCACTGTTGCGGTGGGAACGCTTCTAATCTCTTCCTTCAGCTCTTACGCTAACACGCTTAGGCACATACCAGAAAAGGAGCAGCTGGGCAACCTTCTTCAGCGCGTGGCTACTAAGGCAACAGAAATTCTAGTTGCAACAAACGAAAATTCAACCACACAGGTTTGTTTAAGGCTGCCAACCTCTATCGGCAACAATCAATATTGGATTAGGCTGAAAAACGATAGTGTTCAGATTTGGGTGGAAGGTGGTTTAGGAAGAATATGGAACGGTACAACCGCAAATAGAGCATATCTGCCCGTTAGGGCTATTGTTTCTGGAGAATTCCTTAGCAGTTACGGGTTAGCCACTTTAACCTGCTACAAAAACCAGTCTGAGCCCCAGCTTGTTTTAACAACGGGGAGGGCGAACTAGAATATGAAGTTGAAAGCACCTAAAAACCTCAAAAACCGCGAAGGCGAACTTGACGAGTCTTCAGAAGAAGCTTTAACAGCTCTTCTCGACCTCAAAAGGTGGGAACCGCCGAAAGGGTATGTTGAAGTTGAAACATACCCTCTGAACCCGCCGTTTTCCTACGCGACCATCGTGCAGAACGAGGAAACTGCTGACTACCTGTACATTGTTGACGAGTTGCCGCTTAGCAAAGAGGAAAGAGTCTCTTTTAGCCAAATGCGGAACATTCTGGAATACGAGTTAAAAGCTCCAAATAACGAGGAAACTTTGGCTGAATCTTTCCACAGGCAAATGCCCGCCATAATCGAGAGTCACAAAAAAGTTTTGGAGCAAATCTCTCCTGTTGGCAGAAGAAAAATTCTCTTTTATCTTGAGAGAGACATGGTTGGCTACGGCAAAATAGACTCTATAATGTTTGACCCTAATGTTGAAGACGTCAGCTGCAGCGGAGTGGGCAAACCCATTTTTCTCTGGCACAGAAAATACGAAAACATCAAAACTAACGTTGTTTTTGAGAAGGAAGAAGAGCTTGACGACTTTGTGATGCGCGTAGTACATAAAGCAGGAAAACACGTTAGCCTCGCCTTCCCAATTGTTGATGTCACGCTGCCGGGAAAACACCGCTTGGCAGTTTCCTACGGAAGAGAGACCACGCCTTCAGGAACAAGCTTTACGATAAGAAAGTTCCGCAAAGACCCTTTCACCATTATTGACCTGATTGAAAATGAAACCATCAACGAAACCATTGCGGCTTACCTGTGGATGCTCATGGAAAACAAGATGTCTGTGATGGTGATTGGTGCTACGGGCGCGGGCAAAACAACCGCGTTAAACGCTATAGCTTGCCTAATTCGCCCAAATTACAAGATAATTTCTGTGGAAGAAGTTGCCGAAATAAACCTTCCACAGGAAAATTGGACCTCAACTATAGCGCGTAGCGGGTTTGGCACGGAAAACGAGGGCGAAATCACCCTGTATGACCTTATCAAATCGGCGGTAAGGCATAGACCAGACTTGGTCATTGTAGGCGAGATTAGAGGAGAAGAAGCTTATGTTCTCTTTCAGGCGCTAGCAACAGGCCACGGCGGACTCTGCACGATTCACGCTGAAGATGCTGAAACAGTCATCAAGAGGTTGACGCAACCGCCCATGAATATTCCGCCTTCGATTATTCCTTTGATGGACTGCGTGATTACCGTCAAGCATGTGAGGACCCCGGTTTTTCTTGAAGGCGGAAAACGTCTGTCAAGCAGGAAATTTGTGAAAGTCGAAGAGGTAAAAAGCGTTGATTCCATAAACGAGGTTTTCACGTGGAACCCTTCATCAGACACCTTTCAAGAAAACTTGGAGAAAAGTCTGCTGCTTAAGAAAATTGCTAAGGATTTGGACATCCCTTCTGAACGGTTGTTGGCCGAGATTGAACGTCGCAAGCGCGTGCTGCTTCAGATGGCTGAACGCAACATTCGAAACTATAAAGATGTTAACACGGTTCTAAACAAGTACTATCGGAACCCACGCTTCAGCCTCGAAGAGTTGACGCAGAAGTTTGGCTGGTGATAGGCTGTGGCGACCCCGATTTTTTTTGGAAAACTTCTCGGGCGCATCTCCGCGTCCATCAACGGGAACGAGTCAGCCGAGATTGAGCGCGAGCTGCCTTTTGCGATTCTCTTGTTTACTTTGATGGCTGCTAGCGGCGTCACTATTTACGAAGGTTGGAAGAAGATGCGTTCAGTTAAGATGCTTCCTACTTTTCAGAAGGAAGCAGAGGAAATAGTTCGCCAAGTAGAGGTCATCGGTAAAGACCCTTTGACGGTTATGTATAAGCGGGCAGAGAACACCAAGAGCAGAGTGTACCGTGACTTTCTGGCAGGGTATGTGTCTTCAGTAAAAAGTGGCGTTAACGTAGTTAGCTTCCTCAAGAGCAAGATGCATTCCATATTTGAAGTTCAGAACGCAGCTTCCACGCGTGCCATAGAAAAGTTGGGCACGCTTATAGAGGCATACGCTGTCATGCTGATTGTCACCTTGTGCTCTTACATACTTTACGTGGTAGTCTATTCCAGCAATTTTTTTGAACTAACTAGCGCTTCAGGAGCTTCAGCCAGTCCGGAAACGCTGTACCTTTTCGTTTTTGTGGCCATGCCAATGCTTTCCATTGTTTTCATGCTAATAGCGCACATGGCTAGGCAAAGCAACCTCTTGACAATCAGAGAATGCTACCGCATAGCAGTCTTCTCTTCATGTGCCGGCATAACGCTTATGATGGTTTACTTGCTTGTGCCCACGTTCCAAGCTGCCGCTTCGTCTTTTGGAGTTGCGGGCGTTGCCACCGTTTGCTTCCTAATTGCCTCTATCCCGCCATCTTTTGTTTACCATAAAATTGCTAAAGTTAACTTTACAGCTGAAGACTCTATGCCGAGCTTTCTGCGGGATGTTTGTGAGGCTAGGAAAATTGGGCTTTCGCCTGAAAAAAGTATAATTCACGCCACGAA
This sequence comes from Bathyarchaeia archaeon, assembly GCA_038894255.1. Taxonomy (GTDB): domain Archaea; phylum Thermoproteota; class Bathyarchaeia; order Bathyarchaeales; family Bathycorpusculaceae; genus JAWAPV01. Next base: position 665 of record JAWAPV010000114.1, on the reverse strand, counting down.
AAGAGGCGGCTACGGCAGTTTTTCTAAGCTTCTTGCTTTGGTTAGAAGCCAGCTTGAGTGGGGAGTTTCGCTCAAAAAGATATTTGAGAACATAAAGCGGGAAATAAGAAGCTGGCCTGTGCTTGTCAACTTTTTCATTCTGGTCGAAACCATCGAGGTCGGTGGAGGCTCAGCCACAGCTCTTGAAATTCTTTCCGAATACAGCGAGAAAGGAAAGGATATTGAGACGAACAAGCGTGCAACGCTTAAGCCATACGTGATTTTGGCTTTTGTGTGGAGCTGTTTGATTGCGTTAACTACGACCATTGTGGCGATGACAATTAACATTTTGGCAACCACCACGCTGCCGGGGATGACGGGGGAAACCGCGGTAGGAGGCATGCAGGAGCAGCTGGCGGTTCTTTCAGTGGGCATTATTCTGCAGTGTTGGCTTTCAGGGTTTTTCATAGGCAAGATTAGCGAGGGAACGTTTGCGGCTGGCTTCAAATATTCGGCGGTTTTGTCTGTGACCGCGTATGTTTCGTTGCTGCTGTCCCAAAGCTTCTTTGTCAGCATGCAGGCAATTGCGCCTTCTTAACGGAGGGGGTTGTTTGCCTACAACGTCGATTGACACCTTTTTTGCGTGTTCCCTTGTTGTGGTTCTAGTTGTTTCGATGATGGCCGCT
>JAWAPV010000113.1:0-4875 GCA_038894255.1 Bathyarchaeia archaeon | reverse complement strand
GGTAGGCTTCAATCTCTGTTGGCCTTTCAACATAGCTGTAATTATGGTCAAAGAGCTCTTTGCCTTCCATGAACTGTTTCACATGAACAAGTTCATGAATAACATCAAGGTAAATGTCAACTTTGTCGCCGTTGTTAAGGTAGTCCAAGCTTGCCACCAGATGCCCATTTCTATCGTTAACCCACATGTATCCTTTAATGAAAGTGAACTCGACCTTAAGGTTTTGAAGCACTTTCTCGGTTTCATTGCCGAATATTCTTTTAACAGCCTCAATCTTCTCGAAACCCTTAAAATATTCGGTGAAAGGTTTTGGAGAGCTTCGGATCTGCAGAGTTCTCAACAAGCGCGTTTTTCTAAGTACTTGAAAAACCTTGTCCATCAGCAGTTCTTGAGCGCCCATGTCTCTGTCTTCCTTTTTCCATTTTTAGAAGCAGAATCAATTAGTAAAGCTTATCCCGACGTATACTTCTGAAAAAGGCGTCACAGCTGCAAATTGGGCCGTAGGAAAGGGTTTGCTTGAAGTTTGAAGTGCGTACAATGTCCTCAAGAGATTTCGGGTTTGCAGTTCAAATCACCAACACGGCAGGATGGGGCCTTGTTAAAGAGGATTTTGAGTTCATGAGGGGCCTTGAGCCCGAGGGATGTTTTATTCTGCTTGCTGATGGCAAGAGAATCGGAATAGCTACTACGATAAGTTTTGGCAAAGTAGGATGGGTAGGCAATGTAATAGTAGGCGGGGCCTATCGAAAAAAGGGAGCGGGAGCAATGCTTGTCAGACGCTGTGTTGATTTTCTGAAAACTAGAGGTGTGAGAACGGTTGGCTTATATGCTTACATGGATACGGTTTCCTTCTATGAAAAACTGGGCTTTAGATGTGATTCTGAATTTCTGTTTATGAAAAAAAGTGCTGTTGTTTCCGCTGCACAGGTAAAACCTTCGAAAGCTGCAAACACAAAATTGGAAGAGATAGTAAAATTTGACAATGCATGTTTTGGTGCGTCGAGGAAAAAGCTTCTTGAACCAATGTTAAAGAGCTCTAACAGCTTCTGTTACGCAAAGCACGAAGATAAAAAAATAGTTGGATACGTTGTATCAACAGTTTATGATGGAAAAGCTGAGTTAGGGCCGCTTGTGTGCCGTCAAGACAGGAGTGGCTCTGCTGTTGCATTACTGAAAGCCGTGCTTCTTGATTTGGCTGGATTTGAAGTTTCAGCGTGTGTTCAGCGAAAGGATGTTGCACTTGTAAAGTTCTTGAAGGACAGCGGGTTTGAAGAGGTTTTTAGTGTTATGAGGATGTTTCAAGGGCCTGTTGCTAGCAAAGAGTGTATATACTTTGCCGAGTCTCTGGAGAGAGGGTGAACGCGCTTGTCAGAGAACCCAGCTAAAATGCTTGTTAAGGATTTTCTTAAGAACTCGTGGCCATGCGTTGAGGCCCTTGTAAGGGAACTCTCTGTTTTTGAGATAGGTGGGCGTCCGCCAGTCTGCATGTACAGTTTTAAGAATGGCGTGATGAATGAAGTGGTTTTAGATGGCAAATACTATTTTCTGAGGTCGTCGGTGGAATACTCGAATCCTCAGCTTACGGTTGAGGAAGTGCAAGGGATTGTGGCGGCAAGGCTTCTTGAGGCTTGTGCCAACTACTTCTGCATTTACGAGTCAAAAGAAGCTGATGACGTGGACGTTGAGCAGATATGCGAAGCTTTGAACAGACCGCCTAGTGGCATTGTGCTTCCTTTTCTGCTTAACACTGACGAGACTGAGCCGGATAGGTATTCGATGAACCCGCTGAAACAGTCCATCGTTGACAGTGGGCAAAGCGCTTTTCCCTCAGCTTCGGTAAAAACTGAGCAACTTAGAATAGACAATGAGTTTGCGCGTAAATATGAAGGGTCGCTAATCTGCAAAGGCGAAATTGAACTGATAGAGCGGCATCTTGAAACGTGCAATAACAGCTACCTTAACCTCGTGGATGCTGTGAAGTACGACCAGTTGGAGCTTTTTTCAGAGTTTTTTGGCATAGACCTTCGCCTTTACTCGATGCGGTTGCCACTTAGCGCCATGGAAAAGGAAGAGCCTAACGGGCCGTTGCACCATATTATTAGACAGGTTCACGCGGGCTTTGAGGCGGTTAAGGGCGTTTATGATTGCATGGGAAGAAGCATAAAAAATCGCACAACGCTTTTAACCGTGCCGCATTCCAAGAAAGGGTATGGCTCTAAACGTGCCGCGAGAGGTAAGGTGTATTTTGACGGGCAAAAGCTGAAAAGTGTAAGGGTGACGTATAAAACCACTAAGCTTTATCCAAACGCCATTGACCCGAACGACGTTAGCATCGCAAAAGGAGAAGACGATTTCATGGTTGAAGGAGAGAAGCTAGCAAATTACGATTTTAAAGTGACACCTTCTTCCCCGCAGTTTTTCCTGTATTCTTTGGTTTCGCCTGAAAACGCGGCGTTATGGCACGGTGTTGGAGCATTTGGCGCGCAACAGTTGCTAGGCAGCTACGCGTCTATAAGAAGTGCGTGCGCTCGCAATTCCCTTATAAAGAATTTAAGCTCGTACGGGATTTCGGTGAAGGTTCCTTTGCAGTTTAATCTAATTCCTCAGCACATGTGGTTCCACCCGGTTCATCGCAACATAGACGCGAGCATAGGCTGCGTGAGTGACTTGAATGATTTAGTTAAGCTTGGAATGAAACTTGAGCTTTTGCCAACGTACGACCGACAGCCTAGGGAAGTGGTTTCTGATTATTAGAAGAGGTGAGCTTGAATGTTTTTTAGACAAGTAAAACATCGCGGCGACAACTTTTCCTACATAATTGCAGACGAAGCCAAAAAAGAAGCCATTGTCGTAGATCCAAGTTTCAACGTTGAAGCCTTGCTTCGCATTATCAAGGATCACGGGCTAAGAGTGCTATACATCGTGAACACGCACAGTCATGTGGACCACACCGCAGGCAACGAACCGCTAAAAACAGCCACAGGCGCCAAGCTGGTTGTCCACGAATCCGCAAAGGCAAAGCAGGACGTTACAGTGGCGGATGGTGACATTCTAAAAGTTGGAGACATAAGCGTTAAAGTGCTGCATACTCCTGGACATAGCCAAGACAGCATCTGCCTGTTAGCGGAAAATAAGCTGCTTACGGGGGATACGTTGTTTGTCGGTGAATGCGGCCGCACGGACTTAGCGGGTGGAGATGCAGAAGCCATGTACTATAGCCTTGAAAGGTTGAAGAAGTTTGATGACAAGATAGAGGTTTACCCTGGACATGATTATGGGATAAAGCCTTTTTCAACGATTGAGGAGGAGAAGAAAACTAATTACACTTTGAAAAATCGGACGCTTGAAGAGTTTTTAGAGTTTATGAGAATACCTTAAACCTGTACCAACGAAAGATTATGCAGGACAGCGGGCAAGTTGGGCGAAAGCCTCACGGTTCTATCTTCTGAAAAATTGGTTTTGTTATTTGCATCATGTGCCCAAATTCGTTATACTAGTTTTGTTGCTTTGGGCCACCCTTTTTAGGCAAGTTTTTATACGGCGTGCTATGAACTTATGGTTTGGTGTGTCTGAACGTGGGCGTTGCTGAAGACTTTTTTGAGACTTTGCAAAAGTACAATGAGGCTTTTCTGCCGATGCTTGTTGTAACTTATGTTCTTGGCCTCTTGGTCTTATTTGCGGCCTTTAAAAAGGCTAGTTACTCGAGCAGGCTTGTTTCGGCGGTTTTGGGTTTTCTTTGGCTTTGGTCTGGGCTTGTTTTTTGGATTTTTTTCTTCAGCCAGGTAAGCATTGAAGTTTTTGGTTTAACTATTGCGGGATATCCGTATGTGTCTGGTGTTCTTTTTTTGATTCAAGCTTTCCTTTTCGTAGTTTTCGGTGTTATCAAGCCTTCGCTTTCTTTTAGTCTTTCGGCGGATATGAGATCTGTTATAGGAATGTTTATGGTGATTTACGCAATGATAATTTATCCGCTAGTCGGATGGGCTACGGGGCTTGTTTTTCCGAAGTATCCTGTTTTTGGAATAGCCCCGTGTCCAGTGACTATTTTCACGTTTGGCTTGCTCCTCACGACCAAAAAGAAGATTCCTCTATTTCTAATAGTAGTGCCTTTCATTCAGTCTGTTATGGGAATATACCCCGTCCTCTTTCTCAACATCTACGCAGACGTTGGACTAATCCTCGCAGGTATCACAGCAACCGCGCTCGTCCCAAAATCCAAATTCACCTAGTAATTTTGGTTTAGCTATAATCCCTGCGCAGAACCATAAAAGACTTAAACCATCGTTCTGTTAGCCGGTGGAAAAATACTCCTAGCTTTCATCTGCGTTAAGTTGTTGGTGGGGTCGGCCGGATTTGAACCGACGACCTTTACCCAGAACAGTACACAAGCACTGTTCTTACGGGTTTCTCCTATGACCGCTCCAGAACCTCTTCATTCCTCACGTTAGAGGTCCGCAAACCCGTTTGTTAGCGTTCTGGAGCCCGTCGTCATACCTGCCTAGACTACGACCCCCTTTTTTGGTTACATTGATTGGACGCTGTTTTTGGATATATGCGTTATTCTCTTCTTGTTAAATGCTTTCACTTGTCGCTACTGTTTTTGAGAATAGAAGAGGGTGTAGGGCTTCTTTTTACGCGAGTAAATCAAGCAACATTCTGGAGATTTTTCTGGAAGCTTTCGCAAGCGTTGGGGTCATTTTTTCTCCAAACTCTGTCTTCTCCGGCTCTATAAGAAGCAAGCCAACTTTCGCGTTTACCTTCCTAACATGTTCGCAGAATATTCTTAAAGGCAGCGAATGTGTAGAGACTGCCTTAAAATCGGTTAGCTGTTCGGGCTCGGCGAATTTGGCTTTTCCTGGCGTTATCCCTAGGATG
>JAWAPV010000112.1:0-4956 GCA_038894255.1 Bathyarchaeia archaeon | reverse complement strand
GCGTTTTGTAGCAAACAAGCTTCTTGAGAAAAATTCGGCGGACGTCTGCAGATTCTACATGTTGCGAAAGTGTTCACCAGTCGAGTTCATGAGCTTCGACGTAAACGAGCTAAGCAAACGCCCCTACCAAGTCCTCTCAACGCTCTACCACCTAAGCAGGTTTTTGCTACAAAACGCCGAGTTCGACGGCTTCAACCCCAAGAAACACACGCTGGAATGGGCAGCACAGAAAGGTTTGCTGGAAAAGGCCGACATGTGGGCGCTTTCGAAACTTCAAGAAACAATCAAGGCGTACACTGGCAAGCTGGAAACATGCGAGTTTAACATGGCCCTTTCAGTTTTAGAAGATTACGTGATAGAGGTTTTGAGCAGGCTCTACGTGCCCATGGTGAGAAAGAAACTTTGGACAGACGACCCCGAAACCCTTAACAGCAGACTGTCGGTTTACGCAACTCTTTGGCATGCCATGAAAACGGTGACGCTACTGTTTAACCCTGTAACACCCTACCTAAGCGAGGCGCTTTACCAAGGAGTCTACAGAAAACTTGACCCCACGCTGGCAGAATCAGTAAACTTTGAAGCTTGGCCAGAACCAAACGAAAAACTGCGGGACACGCAGCTTGAAGAAAACTTCCTTGCAATGTTTAAATGTGTCTCACTTGTTTACGCAGCCAGACAAAAAGGCAAACTGAAAAGGCGCTGGCCACTGAAACGCTTGATTGTTGTAGCCGAAAAAGAGGTTTGCGAAAAGCTGAAGGAGCTCAACGCACTGTTTCTTGAACTTGCAAACGTGAAAACCGCGGAATTCCTAGAAAAAGCTCCAGCATACACTTCAGCTGAAGAGTGGGTTTCAGCGGTTGAGGGCAACATACAAGTGTTTCTTGACACCCGAAGAGACGAGCACCTAATGGGAGAAGGCTTAATGCGCGACCTTGCAAGGCGCGTGCAAGCACTGCGTAAAGAGTTGGGCTATGTGCCTACCGACGTGTTGAGCGCCGTTTTCGTGGCAGAACTTGACGAAGAAAGCATAAAGCTTCTGACACCTTTCGTGAATGAACTGAAAGAGCTTACCCGCTCAAAAGCCATCTATCTGCGAGCCAAACGCGAAGACGGCAAAGAGTGGCATGAGTGCCAAATGGATGACAAGCTGCTTTACGTTGCAGTCAGCCGCTGACACACTCTCTATTCTAATTGCAAACCAAAGTTGAGCACGCGTATCTTGTTTGTTCCCTGAAAAGGAGTGCCGTCTAAGAACTTGCCTGTGACGGTCAGCGAAAACTCAAGCCACTTTGACCAACATTTCGTCCGGATTTTGGTGTCGCCTAGAGCGCCTTTAACAAGCTCTATAACCGCTTGTCTATCAAACTTCACGATGAGTATGTGCTTGTTTCTGCAACACGCGAAACATCCGCGTTTGGTCTCTGCGGGTATTGTGCCATTAAGCATCATAGACGATAAGTCAACTTCAGCCGCGTCGAAGCCGCATGGCAACACGATAATGGCGGTTATCCATTTGCCATGGCTCTTAGGATTCAAAGTCCGAGGGCAATAACATACTTTAACGTTCACAGGAGCCAAAGCCGCCAAAACCATGTCTTGATAGTCGGCATCACCAAGGCCCCACAAGTCTTCCCACGCAATTATGTAGCCTTCCGCCTTCGGGTTCCTAAACACTAGAGCGTGGTCTTCGCCATCATCGTTTCTGCAAGTTTCAGTGTAGAAATAGCCTTCTGGAGACCCCAAGCAAAGCCCAAAACTCTCTTCTGCCAGAAAATAGACGCTGTCGCCTGAAACGTTTTCGCCTTGAAAAATGGATTGCAGGACGCCGTTGCTTGCCAAATAGAAATAGTAGCTAACGTTGTTAAGAGGCGCGTAACAAGCGATTTCTGCAAGTATAGACACACGGTAATATCCAGCCTCAAAAACTTCCAACCCAGTTTCGTCTGCAGTCACGTTTATTGCATAGCCGTTAGCAACAAACCAGTCCTGCAAAGAAGGCTCAGCCAAAGGCGGCGAGGACTCTTCCGCAATTTTCACAATGCCGTTAAAGGCTGAACCCGTGCTGGTTAAACTGGAAAACGCGAGGAAAACAAGGACTAAGCTTAATGTGAACGAAGCCTTCTTCAAGTCGAACACTCCATGATAGACTCAAACTGAAAAGGGAATAAAAACATGGCAAGACGTAACCTATAGAAAAGAAATATAGAATACACTAACAAAGGCTTATCTAACATAAATTGCGAAAGCCCTAAATCCCCTAAAGCCTTCTCTTCTCAAACAAAAACAGCCTTGGGCCGGTAGATCAGTCTGGCATGATCGCCGCCTTCGCAAGAAAACCGAAAAAGGCGGAAGCCGCGGGTTCAAATCCCGCCCGGTCCATCTAGCAGATAGCTTTTTTGTTGATAAAGAAAAATGGTGTTATTTTTTATTGTTAATCGGTGTCGCGGGCTTTCTGAAGGATGTAGCCGATCACTACTCCGAGACATGGCACGATTACCCAGCTAACAATAATGTAAATTACGTAGAGACCATAGTTCCATGGTTCCCCTATTTTTAGCGCGAGGTTTAGCCAAAAAACGTATCCCCATCCCGGAGAGGAAACGCAGATGAGCATTGCAAGAAGCGGGATAGCCTTGACGAGCGGCGCAAGGGGTCCTGTGTAGTTTATTGACCAGATTATTGGTCGCGCGAGGTGGTCTATGAGTGAGTGGGGTTCTCGGTTGTGCTGACGCAAGAATGGGGTGGCTGTGTTTGTGGATAATGGAGTTTGCATAGAAGGGTCACCTCTTCATGTGTTGCTTGTTTTGAGGAAATTTAATTTTGTCGGTTACGCTTATAGTGTACGACAGTAGAAGAGTGGGTACAAGCTTTCACCTCGTGTTGAGGAGAAAAGAGAGGGAAACCTTGAGCCTCTAGCTTGCACCCCAAGATTTAGATGGAGGATGAATGATTAAAAAGGTTTATGAAACATTGTTTCATAATGTTTTATAAGATGTTCTGGCGGGAAAGGCTGTTTTTGCGTGTATTCTGAATCTGAGTTTAGAATATGAAGGATTCATACTTGTGGTTCACATGACTTAAATGTTTTAACCACTGTTCTGTTGTGTTAGGAAAGCGAGGCTTCGAACATGACGAAGGCTGTTAAGAGGAACAGTTGCACTATTGAGGTTGACGTTCCGTCGGGCTCAGAGGGCTGGCAGGAGTTTGTTAGTCGGAGAATGAAGGAGGAGCTGGATAAGTTTAGAAGCGTTGTGGAGGAGCTAGGCGGTAGGGTCTGCGTAAGATATTAGGTATGCTAAAAGTGTTTTTGGGTAGGCTTTGGTTAGGTGCTTGTGAATTTCAAGTTTGTTAGTGTTGTGGAAGTTTTAGCCCCCTTCTAAGGTTGTTAATACAGAAAGTAGATACAAGAGTTCTTGTATAACTGCGATGCGTATTTGGTTTTTTAGATTTCATCTGTTTTTTAATTCTTAGCTTATTCTGAGAAGCTGAGATAAGCAATGCTAGAATGAAAGTTCAAACTTATCCCTGGCTACTTTGAGTCTTTTGCTTGTTTTCTTTTGATAGTTCAAGTGGATGTGGTAGAAGTTGTCAATACGGCAAAATTAATAAGTCTACAGTGCAGATGGCTGGAAAGGTGAATATAGTGAAAAAGGTTGACGTGAAAACGTTTGTGTTGCTGTTGATTGGCATGCTGATAGGGGTGCTGATTCCTCTCAGCTTGTTCTATACAAACACTTTAACGCAGAAACAGGAAGAAGCGGGTGGAGAAGGAAACACGACGATAATCCGCGTATACCACGCGTACAAAACTTATTCGATGGGCGAGCTGATACGAATTGTAACAGGATACTTTCTTGACGTTGAACACAGGCTTTATCCAGACTCAATCACGGTTCCACCGCATTCAAGTGTGGATTTAGGAATAGACTATACATGCAACATTGCGGGGCAAGGCGATTGGAACGTTCAACCGTCAGACGAAATAGAGCTTATCGTGGAGGTCCCGCGTATGCCGTCCAACTGCTCAATAGAAAGCTTTCTTGACACGATTACTGACACGGGCAACCGCGAGTTCTACGTTGTAATAACGTTCAACAACCCAACAAGTGAGGCGTGGAATGTAGGCAGACCATTAATCAAAGTTCTAAACATGTTTCTAGGACAGCCCTTAGAGGGCGCGGGAATGCCTGAAGTGGAAGTAGTCATTGAAACAAACATATCCTAACGTCAAAGCCAAACTACACATCAAGCTTGAGGGAAACGCATGAAGAAAACATTAGCGCTTACAATGGCAGTTCTAATCCTCGCACTAGCACCCTACATACTTGGCAACCTAAGAAAACCATCAACCACAGTGCTTGCTCAGAGAGACATCGAGTCATGCGACGGCAACGGCAACACCCGCAACGTATTCAATCTCGGCGACCCAGTCTACATAAAAGGAAGCGGGTTAGAACCAGGCAGCACATACCACATCTACATAGTCAGAGACTATTCAGCTTGGGCAACTTCTGAAACCCATATTTCAGACCTTTACATAGTAGAAGGACCAATAACCATAGACATTAACGCTAGCGGACACATCGAAAATCAACCAGTACTAATATGGGAGTCTGCCAGCCAAGGATACTATGACATATGGGCGGATTCCCAAACCGACGGCGAAACAGGCTTCTACGACGAATGCGACGTAATCGACGACCTCGACGTAAACGACAGTGCCGGCTTTTTTGTCGTCTCAGAAGTACTTAAAATCACTATTACAGTGCTATTCGCCTACTTACTCGTCGCTGAATCTCTCAAACGAAGAAGCATTCTCCAAAAAAAGGAAAAGCACAAAAAGTAGCCAAACACTTTAACATTACATACTAATCTCGCTTCCAGCACAAACCACAGCACACTAAGCTTGATGCGAAAATGGGCATAAGGGGAAAGTTACTGTTTTCTGTTAAAAAG
>JAWAPV010000111.1:0-5000 GCA_038894255.1 Bathyarchaeia archaeon | reverse complement strand
CCCGCCGAAAACCGCGGATAAGCAAAGGAACCATTCGCCGGCTAAGCCGCAGCCTTCTGAAGCCAAGGTTTCCATGGCTAGGGCCATTTCAAACATGCCCATGCCTCCGCCGCCGTACTTTTCTGGGACGACAATGCCGGGGAATCCTGCTTCGATTAGGCTTTTCCAGAAGTCTTCGGGGAATTCGTGTTTTTTGTCTTTTTCGCGCCAGTATTCGGGTCCAAAATCCTTTGCGATGTCTTTTGCTGCGTCAACTATCATTTTCTGTTCGGCTGTTAACACAAAATCCAATGGTGGTCACCAAACCGTTTTTCACGCGAGAAATACGCTTTGGTTTCTATATAAATTCTTTCGCGCTGACTTGGCGAAAAGTCCAAGCGAGACAATGCTGAAGGAAAGGTTGTGGACTGTTTGATGTTGTTAAAGCATTTCAAGATTTAAAAATTAATTATCCCTTTTCATTGAATTATTTGGAACAACCAGAGAAGAACGCAATGTATATATATAACAATTAATTAACTGATCAGTCGTGTAACGGCAAAATGAAACCAATAAAACACAAGAGTATTGCTTTTTCAGTATTTTTCTATCTATTTTGCTTAATTTACTACGTGGCATTAATTCCGCCTTGTCTCGCAACTGAAAGAGCAGCAGTCGGTTTGGGCAGCAGAACAATACAAGGCACTTCCCTTCCCACAGACGAAATAAACGCCCAAATCCAAGTAATCACGCATATACTGGATCTTGCACAAAACACCTGCTATCTTGGCAGAAACTATGCAACATACAACTTTCATGGGGCAGGAACCACTCCGCAAAACATATATGAAGCTGCAAGTGGATGCGGGCACGAAGCAGCCATCGTTTTCCATGTTGGCCACGGCGGCTGGAACTACATTTGGGGCCAGCAGCAATGGTATATAGAAAGCGATAACGGGCCTCTAGTGTATGACATGGAGATTTATCCTCACTCGGAGCAGAAGAATGTTTTCTTCACGTTTTTGTGGTCTTGCCATCAGGGCGATGTTATTGGCGGCAACCACCTGATCAGCGGAAGGCCTTACGGAATGCCTCATGGCTGGAGGCACAGCTACCGGCTCAGCAACGACGGCTATGTGGATCCTTGGGGGGATGGGCTTTTCATCGGGTTCGAAGGCGCCGCGCCTCATCTGACTCAGCAAATGGCAGGAGTTAACAACGCGGGTGAGAACTTCGTAATGAACTTCTACTCAGAAGCTTTCAAAATGGGCTACAGAGTTATAGAAGCACTTGATAACGCAACACGGCTAACTTTCCCCCCAGCATCCGGTTGGGACACTTTTGATAAGTGCATTTTTTACAAAGGATACACGTTGCCTAGTGGTAACACTGGAAGAATGGTTGTTTATGGTTTTGCGCTTCTCGAACTTTACAAGTATGGAGTAACGGGAGGTGGAGGCGGTGGAATTCCAATTCCAGATTAGACGTGAGACGTTAAAGCGTTTTTTGTTTTCTGTTGTAGCTTTGTTGATTCTGTTGAATTCTGGAGTGGCCTTTGTTAAGGCGGCAGAAGGAGAATATTTTGTAGCTGGAGCCTCTCGTCTTTTTGAAAGCGAAGACTCACGAAAAACAGTTGCTGTGAAGTTAGCGAAGAATGTTTTAGGCATTGACACTGACGCGTACAATTCACTCTCATGTGAAGACTATAATGGAGCCGTGTTTGTTTGGCTCAGCCAAGGTAAAACGACTTCCTATGTGCTTGTAGAGTTCATAAATCAAAAGTTTCATTATATGGGGGTGCGTTCGTATATTTTGCACAGTAAGTACAACGCAAGTTTTATTGATCCCGCTCTTTTGCCGAGAACAAACAGCAACATAATCGCCATTGCAACAGAGGTTCTGAACAACTATAAGGAACTGGTGAATGCCTCTTATGTGGACCGTTTTGTGCCCCTCCTCAGCATGGTCTCGGATCCCCATAAGAGCCAGAACATTACCCAAGACGATGTCACGCTTCGGCTAACCTACATAAGCGAGAAGAACTCTGTGAACATGTTCTTTGTGCTCTCGTTCTACGAAATTCCTGCAGTGGGCCTCAGCTTTGAAATTTCAAGCACTGGTTACGTAACAAGCTTAAGGGACACCATCAGCATATACAAAATTGGAAAAACAGAAATCTCAATCACCAAAGAAGAGGCGATTCGGATAGCACTGGAAAATGCCAGTCAATACATAAACGCTTTAGGCGCGCAAGTAGTTAAGACAGAAGCCACGCTTTACATGGTTCAAGGCCGTTACGGCGACCGCTACCTGCTTTACCCTGAGTGGCAAGTACAATTCGTCTTTGACAAACACTACAACCATAGCATTTTTGGTTACGCAGTGTCTTTGTGGGCGGACACCGGCGAAATTACCTATAGCATGTATCAAGGCGAGTATGGAGACTCGCCAAACTCAGCACTGCAGTATCTGCTGCTAATACCTCCAATTGCCATGGGAGTGCTTTGCGCCGCCATAGTTTGGACAAAAAAGAAGCCAAAAAAGACGGCTTTGAACAAAAAACCGTTTAAAACCTTAAACTGTCGCCGCTTCTGAACCGCTCTACCTTTTCTGGAAAGTGTTAATTTTTATATCACTAATTACAGAATAAAAACCGCAAGCCTCCACATCTGATTTGTAGGATGGGCACAGGTTGAGAAAAACCATATTCAAAAAGCTCGAAGCACAAGGACTAATAGCAAACTACAACCGCATGCGAAAAAACTTGCCCCCAAAACTGCCTGACCGCGTCTACGTCTGGGACGAAACCCTCAGCGTCGGAGTTCACTCCTCAACCGTCTTCCTAACCTACGTGGAGAAAGTCAAACTTGCAAAACTCATGGACGAGGTAGGCATAGCCCTAATCTCCGTGGGCTACCCCGCAATGTCAGAAGAAGAAAAAAACAGCGTCAGAAAAATAGCCAACGAAGGCTTCCAACAAGCAAGCCTCGTGGCAGCCGCACGCATAGCCAAAAGCGACGTTGACGCTTGCTTGGAATGCGGAGTCCGAGAAATAGCACTTTTCACGCCCTTCAACAAACTCAACCTCCAATACCGCCTCAAGATGACCCAGCCGCAAGTCCTCGAAAAAACAGCGGAATGCATCGAATACGCGAAAAAACACGGAATGAAAGTAAACTTTGTCCTAGAAGACTGTTCAAGAACCCCGCTTGAAGAAATCCTCCAAATCTTCACAAAAGCCGCAAAAGCAAACGCAGACCGCCTCGTAATAGCGGACACTGCAGGTTTTCTAAGGCCCCTATCAATGAAATACTTGGCTTCTCACGTGAGGGAAGGGCTTTCCCAAGCCAAAGTTAAGGAAACCCCGCTCTGTGCCTACTGCAACAACGATTTCGGCTTAGCAACCGCAAACACGCTCGCCGCAGTAGAAGAAGGAGCCTCCTACGTCCGCACAAGCGTTGCGGGCTTCGGAGAAAGAGCAGGAGCCGCCCCCCTAGACGAAGTCGTCACTGCTCTAGAGCTTCTTTACGACATCGACACAGGCATCGACTTGAGCAAGCTTTACAGGCTTTCGCAGCATGCCGAGAAAACTTTTGCCTTGCCCGTGCAGTTTCACAAGCCCTTGGTCGGAGACAGCGCTTTCTCCTACGAGCTGAACACGCTTACTCATGGCATGCAAGAGCAGCCCATGATTTACGAGCCGTTTCCGCCTGAAATTATAGGGCGAGAAGTAAGCTTCTATATTGGCAAGCAAACTGAAAAACAGCTTATCGAAAACCGCTTGAAACAGGCCGAAATAAGATTTTCACCATTTCAAATTGAAGAGATAATGCGAAGAATAAAGCGAACACAAGAAAGCGTGGACAAAGGAGAAGCCCAAATGACCTTCTACCAAATAAAGAAGCTGATGAAGGAACTGCGAAAGGGAATCCCCGAAGAAGAATTCTGGAGAATAGTGGAAGAAGTCACAAGGCAAAAGCCCAAAATCAAGCCTCAAGAAACAGGCAAGACTACTGCTGCGTCCTAGGTATGTAAATTCCCTTCGGGTCTATCTTTCTGAGCAGCTCCAACTCTTCAAGCGTGGGACACTCAGTCATCGGCACATGCTTCGGAACAATCAGCTCGCAACCCGAATTCTCCAACACTTGCTGCACAGAAACTTCTGGGTGAACCGTCGCTAGCCTAAGACGTTTGGTCTCCGGGTCAAAATCCATTTGGCAAAGGTTGGTAACCACAAGCGACGGTCCACCGCCAAGCAGCCCTGCCTTCTCTCTTGCTCCCGGCCCGTCAAGAAAGCCTGGGCTGGTGACGTAATCCAGCCTCTTAACCAGCTTTCTTTTCTCGTGGGTCATTATGACGACAATCCGCCTGGCTGAGCTGATTATGTCGTTTCCGCCTCCGCTGCCAGGTAGCCTAACAGTGGGTTTCTCGAAGCTTCCGATGTATGTGGTGTTTATGTTGCCGTACTCGTCTATCTGGGCTGCGCCCACAAACCCCAAGTCCACGTGTCCGCCTTGAAGCAGTAAGCCTAAAGTTTCAATTAGTCCAATTGCGCCTGCAGCGCCGTAGCCAAGCCTCGAGTCTGCTATGGAGAGGGCGATTTCCTGCGCGTTCGAGTCGATGAATCCTGCTTCGTAGACTATCTTGGCTGCGGGCGCGTGGGTTTTCTTTGCAAGCATAGCCGCTATAAGAGGTAGTCCTGTGCCTATGAAGACTACTTCGTGGTTTTTGATTTGCCGAGCTCCACAAACCGCCATGAGCTCAAGAGTGGTGAACTCGTCGGGTTTCGCGTATTTCTTGTTCATGCCCTTTCTCTCTCCTTAATATGGAAGCGGCTTCTGCGCCTTAAGCTTCAGCAGCCGTTCAATGCCGATTTTCTGAAGAAACTCCTTGTGGTCGCTGAAGCACGTGATGTATTCCTCGCAGTACTTTTGCCATCCTTCTTCGGTTTTGCACTGCTCGTAATACATGCGGACATGCTCCATGTCATAGTCATAATAGTTGTAAACCATCATGGGGTA
>JAWAPV010000110.1:0-5004 GCA_038894255.1 Bathyarchaeia archaeon | reverse complement strand
GTTCGGGCGGCAAAATGAACTACTGGGAGGTGCGTCCCTACCTGCCCCGGGAAACCCAGAGTTATGTGCCGGCTGATTCCCATAAATTTTCCTCAAATTGGAAAGGAAGAGATCGAAGCAGTTACGAAAGTTTTGAAAAGCGGAGGATTAACCCACGGGCTCGGCGCGGGACCCATGGTTACAGAATTCGAGAAATCCTTCGCAAGCTTTGTCAAAGCAAAACACGCAATTGCCATGAACAGCGGCACAGCATGTCTCCATTCGGCGCTTCTCGCCGCTGGAATAAAACGCGGAGACGAAGTGATATTGCCGAGCTTCACGTTTGTAGCCACAGCCGAAGTCATCGTCATGATAGGCGCCAAACCAGTTTTTGTCGACATAAACCCTGAAACCTACAACATCAACCCAACCGCCATCGAAAAGGCTGTAACCAAAAAAACCAAGGCAATAATGCCCGTCGACCTTTACGGGCTTCCCGCAGACATGCAACCAATAAGAGAAATCGCTGACAAGAATAACTTAAAAGTAATCGAAGATGCGGCGCAAGCCCACGGCGCAACCTACAAAGGAAAGCCTCCGGGTTTTTTTGCTGACGCCGCATGCTGGAGCTTCTACGGAAGCAAAAACATGACCACCGGCGAAGGCGGAATTATAACCACAAATGACGATGGCATCTCAGAATTGGCAAGAGCCATTAGAAGCCACGGAGAAAAAGAAAAATACATGTCTACGATGCTTGGCCACAACTATCACATGCCCGAAATGGAAGCCGCCATCGGGTGTGTGCAGCTCAAAAAACTACCTAAATTCGTAGCTAAAAGAAGAGCAAACGCCAAAAAACTCACAGAAAAACTTGGCAAAGCCAAGAACCTCCAGTTGCCCGTCGTGCCAGAAGACTGCAGGCACAGCTGGTATCTTTACACCGTGCGATTGAAGGGGACCACTGCAAAGCGAAGAAACAGAATGCTAGAGGAGCTTAAGGAAAAGGGAATAGGAGCCGTCGTTTGCTACGCTAACCCGATTCACCTCATGCCTTTCTACGCCAAATTCGGAAGGCACAAGCTTCCAGAGACCGAAAGAGCAGCACATCAAGTCTTGTCATTACCAGTCCACCCCGGCGTCACACCCAAACAGCTAGACTTTATTGCAAAGACCTTTCTCCATCTTTTAAGGTAAATTTGAACGTCAAAGTTTATATGTAATGAACTTATGTAGTATTGCACTCTTCTCGTTTGAAGGGTTTTATTTCGGAGGTTCGTCCATGCCAAAAAAAGTTATTATAATGGGTGCTGCGGGAAGAGACTTTCACAACTTCAACGTCTACTTCCGAGACAACGACGCTTACGAAGTTGTGGCTTTCACAGCCACCCAGATCCCTGGAATAGAAGGCCGAAGTTACCCAACTGAGCTTGCGGGGCCAAGATATCCTAAAGGCATCCCTATTCTGCGCGAAGACGACCTGCCTAGACTTATTAAAGAGCATAATATTGACGAAGTCGTGTTTGCCTACAGCGACGTTTCTCACGAGTACGTTATGCACAAAGCTTCAATTGCCCTATCATGCGGCGCCGACTTTCGCTTAATGGGACCTAAAACAACAATGCTAAAAGCCAAAGTTCCAGTAATCTCGGTTTGTGCCGTACGAACAGGGTCAGGAAAAAGCCAAACATCACGCCAGGTTGCCCGAATTCTCAAAAACAAAGGCCTCAATGTCGCGGCAATTAGGCATCCTATGCCTTATGGCGATCTGCGAAAGCAAATCTGGCAACGTTACGCTACTTACGAGGATTTGGATAAACACGAATGCACAATTGAGGAAAGAGAAGAATATGAGCCGCACATAGATCATGGCATCGTCGTGTATGCCGGCGTAGACTACCAGAAAATCCTGAACGAAGCCGAGAAAGAGGCAGACGTTATCGTTTGGGACGGGGGCAACAACGACATGCCCTTTTACAAGCCAGATTTGAGCATTGTGGTGGCCGATCCGCATCGAGCAGGCCACGAGCTAACTTACCATCCTGGCGAGGCTAATCTGCGAATGGCAAACGTGGTGATCATTAACAAGGTTGACACTGTAGACCCGCAGAAAGTTGAAATTGTCAGAGAAAGCATAAAGCAGGTTAACCCGACCGCCACGGTTCTGGATGCGGCTTCACCTGTTGTCGCTGACAACCCTGAGCTCATTAGAGGCAAACGAGTCCTTGTGATAGAAGATGGACCCACACTTACTCATGGAGACATGGCTTACGGTGCTGGCATGATTATGGCGCAAAATTCAGGTGCAAGCGAAATTGTCGACCCCAGACCATACGCGGTAGGCACAATAAAAGAGGCATACAAGAAGTATCCCCATTTAGGCGCTTTGCTTCCCGCCTTGGGTTATGGCGAAAAACAGATAGCAGAGCTTAAGCAGACGATTGAACGAACGCCATGCGACGTAGTTGTGATAGGAACCCCCATCGACCTGAGAAGAATCATAAGTCTAAATAAGCCCACGGTTAGGGTAAGATATGAACTTAAAGTATTGGGACCGGTTTCGCTTGAGCAGATCATAGATGATTTTCTTAAAAGAGTTGGAAAATAATGGCAGCAACAGAAGGAACTGAAATCTCTCGGGTGAAAGTAAAATTCATAATCGAAGGCCTTGGCGAAGCAGAAGGAGAATTTGTGCGTTTTCTAGCACCCCGAACCATCGACATGATAGTGCGAAAGCTTCCCATCGAAGGCAGAGCCGCGCTATGGAAAGAAGAAGTTTACTTTGAAACACCAATCAAAATGGGCGAAGAGAAAGCTAAACCAACGGTGGAAAACGGAACCATAGCATTCTGGCCAATGGGCAGCGCCATATGCATTTTTTACGGAGACTCCCAACCTTACAGCCCGGTTAACATTCTAGGTAAGGTAACCAAAAACTTGGATTTGTTCAAGCAAGTCAAGAGTGGAACAAAAATCAGAGTTGAGCTTTTAGTAGGCTGAGGAATGTTCCTTCCAAAGCCCTAAGAGCCTTTCACACTCTTCAACCACGTTTTTCTCTCGGCTTCTGCTTTTCAAAGCTTTAAGAAACTCTATGCGCTTCCCAACCGAACGCTTCTCTGCCTCACCGCTATAATAGTGAGTAAGTTCCAAATATTCCTTCATCACTGACGCTTTTTGTATAAATAGGCTGGCCGCATCCACGGGATTTTCAACCGCATACCTATTTGCCCAAATAGACGCCTCAGCATTTCGCAGCTGAGTTAAACCATCTATTTCTTCTATTCTGCGGATATAGGTACGGAAAAAATCAAAATAACCCGCGATCTTAATAAGTTCAAGCGCCTGTTTCACTTTTTCTCTGAAAGCTTGTGTGCCTTTCACCATTATACGCGAGTGTTTGAAGCCTTTATCTATGAGCTCTTTAGCTTGTCTCACTTCTTCCGCCGTGTATACGCGCTCTGGAAACTCCACGTTTTCATAAACTCCCTGTAACTTGGCAAGAAAACGCTGTAAGCATCATCAAACCGTCTAACACTAGTTGGGCGTGTAAATTTTTATGTTATGGTTTCCTGACACGCGGTGGATTTTACCCTCTTCCTCAAGCTCATCTAGAAAGTCTTTGGCGGCGCTTATGCGAATGTTAAAGCGTGTCGCCACCGCATAAGGTGTCAAAACACCCATCTTCTTTACTTCGCTAAGTATCTTTTCGTTTTTAGTGTCGGGTGGTAAAATGCTCAGCGGTTTCTTTTCTTTCGGCGCAGCAGCTTTCTCTTTTTTGCTCTTCTTCTCTTCTTCCTCAGCCTTCTTATCCTGTTGGCGTTCCATCTGCTTCAAACTGAGTTTCTTTTTTCCACCCATGAAATATCAACTTCCGTAGAATGTCACATGTAAAAGGTCATTTTTTAGTCTTTTGGCAAAAATAGAGGAAAAAGAAAAAGAGGTTTAGGTCATTTACCCATGACTTTCTTTGCGGCAATTTCAATGTCTTCAGCTTTTATGGTTTTTCTACCAGCATGCATGGCAAAATCTAGAGCTTCTCTGGCAATTTTTATGCCAATTTCCTCCATGGCTTTAGCTAATTCCTTCGCTGCGGCCTCGCTTACTCTGTCGGCCCCAGCTTTCTTGCATATGCGGTGCATGGGTGCAACAGCTAAATCTAAGTCAACCATAAATGGTTCCTCAAGGCTCTTTTTCTTCTTTTAAGCCATATTTAACGTTTTTTGTAATTCTAACGCCAAAAAAGAGGGTTTAATGAAGAACGTTTTTGATTAAAGAAACAAACATTTAATCTAGGTGCGCTCCTTTTTTGTTTTGACAGTCCCGTGTGATGCAAATTGAGAAGTGTTGACGCCCACATACATCTTTCCGATTCTGAGTATACAGCCTGCGTTGAAGAATTAATTACCGAAGCCAGAGCGGCTAACGTGGCTGCCATGGTCTCGAACAGCATGGATTTTCAAACAAGCGTCAAAAGCCTTAGGTTAGCTGAAGAATATAAAGGGCTGGTTTATGCCGCTTTAGGCGTTCATCCATGGAATGTGCAGACGGTTAGCAGTGAGGAAATCGAGCAAACTGTAGCGTTAATCCAAGAAAATAGAGAGAACAAGGCGTTAGTAGCCATAGGAGAAGTTGGCTTAGATTTCAAATACACGCAAGTTTGGGACAAACAAATCAAAGTTTTTGACGCTATGCTTAGATTAGCTGAAAAACTTGGCTTGCCCGCGATTATCCATTCGAGAGGCACAACTGCCCAAATCATAGAAATGTTGCCTTCTTACAACGTGCGCAAAATCTTGTTGCACTGGTTCAGCAACCCAATAAGCGTCCTAAGCAGAGTGGTGGAAAATGGCTACTACATCAGCGAGGGACCGCCAACAGTTTACTCAAACGGAATACGAGAAGTAGTGAAGAAGGTTCCCTTGTCGAACCTGCTTACGGAGACGGACGGTCCAGTGCGGTATTTCAAGCAGCCTTTTTGTGGAAAAAGAACCACGCCTGCCTACTTGCCTTTGGTGGTTAAAGCAG
>JAWAPV010000109.1:0-5047 GCA_038894255.1 Bathyarchaeia archaeon | reverse complement strand
TTTGCTCGGTTTTCCTCTATTTTGTTTACCTCTTTGAAGAGGATGACAAGAAGCTTGCCGAGCGCGAGAAGAAGTGCCGCGAAGGCGGAATCATGTGTGGCGAGTGTAAGAAGGATTTGACTGAACGCGTAAACAAGTTTCTGGCAGAGCATCAGAGGAAACGAGAAAAAGCCAGAGAAGTCTTGGACAAGTTTCACATTAAACGTTAACGGAAGACATCTTTGCTTCTGAACAGCGATTTCACTGCTCTTTGATGCTTTCCAGCACTTTCTTTATCGTTTCAACAGATTTTCCAAACTGCTTTTTGGTTTCATCGTCCAGCTCTAGCTCTATGATTTTCTCCACTCCATTTTTTCCCAAGACGCACGGCACACCGATTGAAACATCCGAAAAGCCGTATTCGCCTTGCAGATAAGTGGAGACGCCCATTACTCTGTTTCTTCCTCTCAGAACAGCATCGGCCATTATGGCGATGACTGCTGCAGGGGCATAAACCGTTGACCCCTTTAATTTGATTACGTCTGCGCCTGAAGTGCGAGTTAGGTTTACTACCCTTTCTATCTGTTCTTTTTTCAATAGTCGCGTTATTGGTATTCCCGACACAGAAGCATAGTTAACAAGTGGAACCATGGAGTCTCCGTGCTCGCCGATTACCAAGCCGCGGATATCCTCTCTTGAAACTCCAAGCTCCGTCGCCAAGTATGACCTGAACCGTAAAGTGTCAAGAATGTTTCCCATTCCGAAAACCCTGTTCCGTTCAAACTCCGACTCTTTGTAAGCAACATAGGTCATCACGTCAACAGGGTTGGAAACAATCATCATCTTGCAGTCAGGCGCATAACGGACAACCTCCTTCACAACTGCCTTCATGATTTTTGCATTTCGACCTGCAAGGTCAATTCTGCTCATTCCCGGCTGTCTCGCTTGGCCAGCGGTGATAATTACGAGTTCCGAGCCTTGCATCTCACTGTAATCGCTGGTGCCCTTGATTTTTCCGTCAAACTCGATGGCGGGCGCCGCCTGCATCATGTCAAGTGCTTCTCCCTTAGCTAAATCTTGCTGGATGTCTATTAGCACGATGTCGCTGATTCTGCGTCCAAGAATGTGGAATGCTGCTGCGCTACCTACTTTTCCCGCGCCTACAATTGTTATCATATAAGTCACATAAAGCTGTGGTCTCACATAAACGTAACTAAGAACACAAGAGGTTTTAGAAAGAAAAAAGGGTGGGATGTTTTAGATTCTCTTTTTCCTTGATGCAATTGCCGCTGCTGCCAGCGACGTTACCATTAGCATTGCGAGGAACGCGGTGCTAGGGAACTCGGGAACCGCCGTGGTGCCTGTAATCTCTACAACGTGGGCGTTTTTGTCGGTGTGGAAGTAAGCAAAGTAAAGCGACGAGTGCGTGGTTGTGTTGGAAAGTGTGTGGCTTACGACGGCGCCGTCTATTTTCACCGTGTATGGTCCGCCGAGCATTTCGTTAGGAACTGTGATGTTGCAAGTGGACCATGTGGACGGAATCGATGTTCTGATTGTGTAGTTGATTTTCTTTTCTGTTGTCAAGCGGTTTATGTCAATTGTTGTGCTTGGCGTGGCGTTATGTATTACAAGCGCAACCTCGTACGAGTGACCAGGCGGGGTCAAGGTGTAGTAGTATATTAACGCTGGGTAGTCTGTGCCGAAGCAGCGGATGCCGTTGTATTCTGACACGAAAACTCTTCCGTCTGCAACTATCGGGGTTGAGGGGCTATAGCTGCCAAAGTCGTATGACCATAATATCATTCCCGTGGTAGCATTCAAAGCATACATCTTTTGATTGTTTGTTCCAACAAACACTTTCCCATCCGCAACAGCAACAGTCGTCGGAGAACCGCCGACAGTCACGCTCCACTTCTTTATCGCCAGCGAACTTTCAGAATAGTTTCCCGGGAGGGCACTAGCGTTAAGTGCATAGACCTTTTCTCCAGCTGCAAAATAGACTATGCCATTGTGGTACACAGGAGAAGTTTCAATGCTATAGCTTAAGTCCAAAGTGTACTTCCAGATGTATTCGCCTGCAGGATTTGTTGTGGTGGCGTTAAGGGCGAAAACCGACTTATCCGTGTAGTACGAGCCTATGAAGATTTTTCCGTCACCATAGCACGGGGTCGACCTGACGTTGCCGCTTGTCACAAACTGCCACAACAAGCTTGGGCCTGCCGTGCCGGAAACGTTGAGTGCGCGAACTTTGTCGTCATTGCAGCCAAAGTACATTATATCGCCATGGATGGCGGGCCAAGAGTAAATCGGGTTGCCCCCTGTCCAGTACTCCCATCCTGGCAGCGGCAAGCCCGTGGCCGTGTCTATGGCGTACAAGTAACCGTCGTTTGTGGTAACGTAGACTCTTCCGTCGTCAACCGTGGTTGTCAGGATTTGCTGAGAGGTTATCTGGTTTTCCCAGATTTTTGTTCCATCAGTCGCGTTTACACAGTAAACATAGCCGCTTGTCGTGCCCGCGTACACTTTCCCCGCCGAGTATGCGGGTATTCCCTGAGCTGTGCCTGTTAACGTGAATGATTCCCACAACTTTGCGCCGGTCGTTTCGTCGAACGCGTAAATTTTGCCGCCTGAGAAGGCGATGACGCGACCGTCCGCAACTATCGGAGGGCTAAGCGAGTAGATGCCGCTGGTCATCCATAACGTGGTGTTCGTGTCAGGTGCAGTACAAACCGCAAATCCAGTGCGGTCAAGGTCACGCTTGAACATGGGCCACGGTTCTGGGCTCTCGTACAAGCCGTAAACGGTTGCAGTAGCAAAAACAGTCATTAGAAGCAATGCGAAAGTAGCAAGAGCATTATACTTTTTCATTTTCAAATCTCCCTTTTTTGGTTTCTTTTTTCAATGTCAGCCTCAGAATCTGAACTGACAAAACAAAATAAACTCACGACCATCCATATTTATAACTTGTGCCCACATCCAGCAACATTCAAGCAACCATCACGTGCAAGCTCAACCTACTAATCTCGGGCATACGGTTACTTGCTTTTTCTCGTCAAACATTTCCGCCATGCAAAGCAAGAAAACTATATTAGCCAAAAACCGTTCCTATTCAATCGGCACCTCAAACCACAGAAAGCCCTGGTAGTATAGTCCGGTCTAGTATAAGCGGCTGTCGCCCGCTGGACCCGGGTTCAAATCCCGGCCAGGGCGCCAAAATTTCTCTAAAACGCTTGTCTGCTGCTCTTTCTTCTTCTTTTTCTATTAGTTTCTTGAGCTTCTTCTCCATTTTTAACTCGTAAACATGCTCCTTAACGGGCGGAGCCAAACTTTTTCTAAAAAAGAGAAGGTTTGGAGCCACAATCCGCCTTTCTCCCTTACTGACGTTCACCCTTTCCCCGTTAACAACATCTTCGAAAGCCTCAAGCGCCTCAACAACCCAGTTTCCCCTGCTCTGGCTCAGAATCTTGACCTTGTGCTTGCCCTTGTAGTATCGAACCTCTTCGCTCACAACGTTCACCATTACACATTTCTCTGGCAAAACCGATATAAAACACAAGCGGAACCACGCAGCAGCGCTCCCAATAAGCATAAAAACCCCATGCATTCATCATTTTTAATGAGAA
The DNA here is from genome assembly GCA_038894255.1 of Bathyarchaeia archaeon. Lineage (GTDB taxonomy): Archaea > Thermoproteota > Bathyarchaeia > Bathyarchaeales > Bathycorpusculaceae > JAWAPV01. The sequence goes on along the minus strand of JAWAPV010000109.1, from coordinate 1,445 downwards.
CACTTGAAGTTTTCGCAGCCAAAACCCAGCGTTTCGCACTCAAACACTTGGCTACATGAAGTGCTGAGCGGCGTTGCCGCAGATCCTGCCGTGCTTCCCACGATTAGGGCAAACGAATCCAGAAGCGGCCTTTGCGTGGTCTGCAAAGGTTCACGTTTGCTCTGCGGCAAAACCCGATGCCCAATAATCATCAGAGCAAACTACTACTTGAGAAGTGCGCCGCTGATGACCGAGGAAATCGACGGCGCTTCTCCTCCCAGCGTGTTTGTGGGAAGAATCGGCTACCCCCATGTTTACGCGGGCCCGCTTGTTCCGCCCGTGAAAGCCGACACCAGCTTTTACGACCTTCCAGAACTGTGGTTTGGCAAGTCCATAGACGAAATTGTTGCTTTCCGCTTCCTGCTAATCCGCGGCAAACAACGGGTTCACGTGCAAGAATTTGCAAAGGCTGGAAGAATAATTGAGAAAACTCGCGAACTCGCCATGGCCGTCAAGCCCGTTGACATCGAACTCGAACTTGCGAAGAAGCCGCACGGCTCAATCTTCCTAAGCGATGACGTTCAACCCTTCGGACCGTCAGCCCCCATCCGCGACATGCGCCTCGGCAACACGCAGTGGGACATGCATGTGGAAAAGGCCTATTACGACACAGATTTGAAAGCAGTCCCAGCCGTCATCGAGCTTTACGAAAAGGGCACTCTTGTCACGAAAATTCAAAGAGCCTTTAGCGTCGGCGCCTTCGGCATAGAAAAAAACAGACGCCTCGTTCCCACACGCTGGAGCATAACCGCGGTGGACGATATACTTTCAAAAAACCTGATAAAGAAGGTGAAGGACTTTCCAGAAATCAACGAGTACCGCGTCTATGAATCCCGATACTTGGACAACATTTTCGAGGTTATAATGATTCCAAGCAGGTGGAGCTACGAGGCAATAGAAGCGTGGTATCCAGGCACTGTATGGAACCCGAACGGAAAAAGCACTGTGATTTTCGGCGACTACGAAGGTTATGAGGGAAGAACAACCTACGCGGAAATCGGCGGATGCTACTACTCAGCAAGGCTTGCTGTCTGCGAGCAACTTGTAAGAGAAAAACGCCAAGCAGCAGTCATCGTTCTGCGGGAGGCGCACCCGGGCTACGTGATGCCTGTCGGCGTGTGGCAGGTTCGGGAAAACGTGAGGAACGCCATGCGCCAAAAACCATTACTCTTTAACACGCTTAATGAAGCCCTAAACACGGTGGGCAGCCGATTTAAAATCCCGCTTGCACGGTGGATACTGCAGAGCAGACTCTTGAAAGAAGCACTTTTCCAAAAGAGGCTAACGGATTTCTTTTCGAAAAAGACGCCTTAGTATGCTATTCTTCTCCGAGAAGAAGAAGCAAACCGCACATTATGTTTAAGCCGCCTACACAGCCCAAGGCTCCTGTAAAGCTGATGTTTCTC
>JAWAPV010000108.1:0-5114 GCA_038894255.1 Bathyarchaeia archaeon | reverse complement strand
GAAGGCTTTTTGGACAAGAGACTTTTGAACCAAAAACTTTAACCTTAACGCCGCTTTCGGCTATTCGCTTCAGCACGGAATATTTTGTTTCTTTACCCGCGTATGTTAAAACATAATCTGATGTTGGTGTGGAGTTCGAGGGTTTAAAGACCGCGCAGTCCAAGGGAGGATAAATCACTTTTTTTGCCTCTACTCCCCAGCGTCGGTACATGCTTGCGCAGAAGCTACTGTTGGCAATCATAATTTTTGACTTTTCCGCAAGTTTTTCTACGAATTTTTTGTCGCGTCTAACAAAGTGCCACCTTGCCAGCTTGTAAACCAATCGCTGGTAGGTTTCCATTTCAGGGCGCATGTCGTCCAAAGCCATAGTCATAGGTCCCTGAGCATAGTACACTTGAGCGTTTTCTAAGAAACACTGGGAGAAATTTACAATAAGCGAGTTTTCAGGCTTGTTTTCCAGTTTAGTCCTTCTTAACCACGCTTCTAAAGTCAACAATGAGCCTGCTAGGAAAAACCGTTTGTTCACGTTCCATACTTGGAATCCTTCCTCTTCTAAAAGTTTGGCAATTGTCGCATTAACTGTGGGTGAAGCGAACGTGAAATTGAATTTTTTCTTCAGTTTCTTTGCCAATAAGTAAGCTGGCCTTAGTGGCCCATGGAGGCTTTCTAAGGGGTCAAGCAGTAGTAGCACATCTTTGTTTAGCGTTTTCATTTCTACCAAGACATTTAGCAGGTTACGTTGCATGCGACTAAATGCCGTGTTAAATGTTACTCTCCATTAATATCTAATTTTCTGAAAAACTTTTCTTTCTCTAGTGTAAGCAACGTTTAACCAAACAAATGTTGCTTGTTAACCGCGCTATTCTGCTATATCTCTTAACATTTTTTCGAAAAGAGGAAAAACTCTTTTTACGTCGTATTCTTCTGCGCTTTTCAGAAGTTTTTCTGACAGCTTGTTGTACTCGTGGGGGTTCTCCCTCCAAAGTGCGTTTATGTTCAAGATGGCTTCTGCAAACTCGTGGGGGTTCTCTCCATAATGTAGTGGAAGGTTCTGGTCAACATGCACCTTTATCGGTGTCGTAACAACTGGGGTTCCGCATGCCGCTGCTTCAAGGATAACCAAACCGAAGACGTCTGCTATTGACGGGTAAACTACCACGTGCGAACGCTGGTAAACTCTGTACAACTCGTTTTCTGGAAGAAAGCCCAATCCCTGAACGCCTTCCTTTCCCTCACCCGTGCACATAAACGCGAAATCTTGGCCCTTCTGCCTAAGGAGCGAACATGTTTTGCAAAACGTGTTCCATCCTTTTTCCCAAGTTTTTCTACCCGCAAAAAGAACTGTGAACTTGTCAAATTTGGTAAGGTTTTCGCGTGGTATTTTCTTCAAGTCTATCCATAATGGTATTTTGTAGAGTTTGGTTCCGCGTATGCTAAAGTCGCCAAGAGGGATGTGAGCGGCGTCAAACGAGTACAAGTCCATTTTGAGTAGCGGAAGTAGAAAAGCAAAAGCCGTCGTTTTAGCAAACCACTCATAGCCTGCTTCGAAAGGGTGCGCCAGAGTCTGCTTCAAATGTTGTTCAGGAAGCAATAAATGTGTGTGAAGACCCGCAATTTTTGCGCCTTTCACATGCATTCTCCGCCAGACAAACGGCGCGTAGTTGACATACGCGATTTCCGCTTCTACCTTAATGTGTTCAGTTTCGTGATATGACACTGGAGAAAGCATTTTCTTCACCTTTTCGAGGCTGAGGTTGCGGTTTGGGCCTAGAGGTGAAGCATACACCTCAACCTCATGTCCATGCTCGTCCATCACTTTTGCGGCTTCAATCAAGAACTTTGCTGCGCCGCTAAAGTTTGTTAGGCTTATTGGCGAGCAAACAGCTATTTTCAAAGGTTAGCCTCCGTTTCTAAGCAACCTACCTTCTTATTCATTTTTTCTCAGTTCCACATAAGAAAACGAAAGTGTAGTCGAGTTTATGAAACTGCTGAAGGCTCGTATTTCCACGATAGAGGTGAAGTTGCCTATCGCGAAGTTTAAGGAGAAACGGTGCCACGTTTCTGTCTGGCTAAAGCTTGAAGCATAAATTTCTGCTTCAGCCAAGTTTGTTCCGTTAAAATCGTCCACCTTCAGCGAGAGCACGTGCCCATGCGACAAAGAGCCAATTTTAAACCAGAAATCAGCCGTATAGGTTCCCGGTGGCACCTTCGCAGAAAGCCCGAACAGGATGGCGTTGGAGTCGTTTCCATCATAGCTGATGATGCCGTTTGTCGCTGTTTTTCCACGTTTGAACGTTAGGTTTTCGTGGTTAAAGCTTGTAGAGCCGAAGGTGCTGTTTGAAGTGGGAGAATACTGGTTTACTTCTATGAAATCCAAACTGTTCGTGGTCAAGTTTGAAGCATAGGTACACCTAAACTCAACAGAAGCTTGAGGTTGGTCAACATCAAACCGTAGTGTTATGTTGCTCCACACCGTAGAAGTAACATCGTGCCCGTAGACATATTTCTTCGCCAACTGGTTTTTTCCACTATCAGACGTGACGTCAAGCGTCAGCAGATGCCCCACGCACGCGTTTTCACTCTTCACTCTGTAAACTACTTCGTACCCGCCTCGAGGCAACGCAACATACGGGCCGTGCCAGAACCCAAAGGTCCAATCAGTGGGTTTGTGAACCAAAACTGTGCCGCTACGTGAGGTGTCGTCCACAGCAGTATTGCCATAATCCAAAATTAGGTCTTTATAATCGAAAAGCATGCTGATAGGCATCAGAGTCGGCGTGTCAGCAGTTTCTAGTTTGTAAATGAGGATTCCATCATTCGACAATATCAGCGAATAGTTATACCTCTGCAACAGCTCATCCAATCCAGCAATCGGGGTTCCTCCAAAAGTCCCTAGCGAAATGCTCGTATCAGGAGACTTAAGGTCAATCACAATATAGTCAACTGGCTTATCAGGGACAGCATGCGCATACAACTCTAGCCTATTAGCTAGGTGTGGTGCAATGTGAAACGAGGTATAGACCGACGCGTTTTCAGGTATTGCCTGCAGCGCGTTTCTCAACGCTTCTTTGTGAGGCGTGTCAAAAGGTATCCCGTGAATGTATATTTTTCTGGCTTGAGGAACAAGACCGAACGGGTTTACGAGGATGAATGTGATGATTGAGGCTCCGAGAACCCATTTTGCATAGCGCATTGCAAGAGCCTTCCTAAAGACTTCAGCGCCCGCGGTTTTTGACACGTGCTTCAACCCGTATATAGCGGCTACAAACACTTGTGGAACGATAAACGCTGCGTACTGGTTCGTGTAGTAGCCAAGATAGCCTGACAAGAAAACTAGCACTATCCAAGGCATAACCAAAAACACAAACTCTTTTCTAGCAAAAATAGGCAAAAAGAACAACGGCGCCATAAACCAGACAAAATAAAGCGCTTTTTCCAAAGGAAACACTGTAAAGAAGTACAGCGCAACTTTAACGGGCTGCGTGACTATATTCGTTATAATCTCCGCATAACTGGTTCCCCAAACGTCCCAAGCCCCGAACGTGGCTGAATACATCGGGTTAAGCGAAGATTTAACAAAAGACGCTAACACAAACCACCCGATGCAAATTAACGTAACCACCACCGAATAAACCAGTGCCTTCCTTTTCTTACGGTTCTCAAGAACACAGTATAACCCGAATGGAAAAAGCAAAACTGGAACCATCTCTATCGTCGAAAGCGTCAGCACAAAAAACACGAAAGAATACACGTATTTCTCTCTAACATAAAAGTAGAACATCATTAGAAAAAGAAGAGGAACAAAAGCCTGAACATGAAAGTCAAACCAAACCAACGCCTGAATCGGCGTGTAAAGAAGATACGCTATTGCAAGCGACAAAGAAGTGAACCTGCTTGCGTGCACATGATAAGAAAGCACATATACGCCAAAAGAACCTAAAGCGACGACAAAGCTTTGAAGAACAAGCAAGTTTTCTGCAGAAGGCGCAATCCTATAAAACGGAACTAGCAGAAAAAGGAAAGGTGAAAAATGCACGCCGAAAAACGTTCCGCTAGGGTTTTCTGCAAACCTTTCAAGAGTGTAGCCTAACAGTTGCCCCCTAAAGGCAGTGGTGTACAAGCATTGCATATACACTCCCAAATCCCACCCGCTTGATTGAAAGCAATGGTGTCTCAAAACGGTGAAGTATGAGAAGAACAAGGCGTAAACTAGAATTGCGATAAGCAGAAGAAATAAGCCTAGCGAGATGTGTAACCGAGGTAGTTTTTTTCCAAGATGGCTTTCAACAGTATCCAAGGAAAGGGTAAACTTGCTAATCCACTTCTTAAGTTGCTCAATCAATTCCAATACCTTAAATCACACAGCAACCCACAACTACTCTAAAAAGGTTTTCAGTACCGTCTGTTCAATGACAAGATATAGGAGAGGAAATCTTTGATTTCAGTAATTGTCAGCTTTGACTTTCCCTTCTTTCTGTTAACAAACGTTATGGGCATTTCTTTTATCTTGAATCTACGCATGTTCGCTTGCCTAATGGTTTCAATTTGTATTTCGTAAGTGTGGCTGTGCAAGTCGTTTATTATTCCCCTAACAAGCTTCGTTGAATAACATCGCATTCCACTAGTGTAATCCGATAGTTTCGCGTGGATTCTTATTGTTGTGATGAGATTTGCTATTTTGCTTATTGCTATTCGTGAAAGCCCCCAGTCCTTTACGCATCCCCCTCGCCTATAACGACTTCCGATGACTAAATCATACCCTTCATGTATTGGCTGTATGAGCTTTGGTATTTCTTTCGGGTTATGCGAGTAGTCTGCGTCCATGGTGACAATGCATTTCGGAGTGTTTTTTAATGATAGGAAGACTTTGAATCCGTCGGTTATGGCGGTTCCAAGACCGGATTTGCAAGGTCTAACTAGAAGGAGAATGTTTTCGTGTTTTTTCTGAAGGGTCCTCACGATTTCCGCTGTTTTGTCTGGGCTTGAATCGTCTATCACAAGTATGGAAACATTTAGATTTAGATTCAGAATTTCCTGAATCAACTTTTCTATGTTAGCTGCTTCACAGTATGTGGGCAGAAGAATTCCTATTTCCGAATTTACCTCAAGGTTTC
>JAWAPV010000107.1:0-5122 GCA_038894255.1 Bathyarchaeia archaeon | reverse complement strand
TCGAGAAAATCGGCCAAAATCTAAAGTACGACATGATTGTGTTTCGCTCGGCCGGCGATATCCGGCTTGCGGGTATAACCTTCGACACGATGGTAGCCAGCTACTTGCTCGAGGCCGGCCAGCGCACCCACAGCCTCGACGAACTGGCCAAACGGTATCTGGACCGTCCCACCATCAGGATCGAGGAGCTTATCGGTAGCGGCAAGAAACAAAAGACCATGGACCAGGTGCCGGTAGAAAGGATCGCCGAGTATGCAGGCGATCATGCGTTGCTGCCGTTGCGGTTGCGTCCGATCCTTAGCAAACGGATACAAGACCAGAAACTGCACGAGCTGTTTACGGAGCTGGAGCTGCCGCTGGTCGAAGTGCTGGCCGAAATGGAATACACCGGCGTTCGAATCGACGTGGAGTTTCTGGCGCGGCTGAGCGAGCGATACGCCGAAAAAATTGCGGCCCTAGAGGCCGAAATCTACCAACTGGCGGGCCGGCAGTTCAACATCGCCTCGCCGAAACAACTGCAAGAGGTACTCTTCGACCAGTTGAAATTGCACGTGGTGAAACGTACCGCGAAGACCGGTCCCAGCACCGACGCCGAAGTGCTAGAAGCGCTGGCGACGAAACATCCGCTGCCGGCAAAGATCCTCCAGTACCGCCAATACGCCAAACTCAAAGGCACTTATGTCGACGCCCTGCCGCAGATGGTGCACCCGAAGACGGGTCGGGTTCACGCGTCGTTTCATCAGGCGGTCACCGCCACCGGGCGGCTAAGCAGCAGCGACCCGAACCTTCAAAACATCCCGATTCGCACCGACGAGGGCCGAGAAATACGCGCTGCATTTGTGCCGGGCGAAGAGGGCTGGGTGCTGCTGTCGGCCGATTATTCGCAGATCGAGTTGCGGGTATTGGCCCACCTGTCGGGCGACGAAGGGCTTTGCGAGGCGTTCATGCGCGACGAAGACATCCACGCCCGCGTGGCGGCCCAAGTCAACGGGGTGCCTCTAGAGCAAGTTACCCCGCAGATGAGAAGAGTGGCAAAGACGATAAACTTTGGCATAATTTATGGGCAAACGCCGGCTGGACGGGCCAAAGTGGTGGGGATAGAAAAAGAGGCTGCTGCCGAAATTGAGGAAGCGGTGGAATTTGCCCTTTCAAGCCCGTTCCCGAAACCCGAAGAAGCTTTTGACGACATATACGCTTAAAAAAGGTGAAGTTTGAATGCGCAAAATCACGTATCGAGAAGCCCTTCGCGAAGCCTTAAGAGAGGAAATGCGCAGAGACCCAAGCGTTTTTCTGCTTGGCGAAGACATAGGCCGATACTGGGGTGGAGCCTTTAAAGTTACTGAAGGCTTAGCTGAAGAATTCGGAGACGAAAGAGTAAGAGACACGCCCATATCCGAATCAGCAATAGTGGGAACCGCCGTAGGTGCCGCAATAACAGGTATGCGCCCAGTAGCAGAGATAATGTTCGGCGACCTCATCGCCCTCGCCATGGACCAAATTGCCAACCAAGCAGCAAAAATACGCTACATGTTCGGCGGACAGGCAAGATGTCCACTTGTAATCAGAACGCCGTTCGGCGCAGGAGTCAACATAGCCTCTCACCATTCCCAAAGCCTTGAAGCATGGTTCATGCATGTTCCAGGCTTGCTTGTGGCGGCTCCCTCAACGCCTTACGACGCGAAAGGCTTGCTAAAAGAGGCCATAAGAAACGATAACCCAGTTTTCTTCTGCGAGCACAAGCTTCTTTACCCAGTCGAAGGCGAAGTTCCAGAAGAAGAGTACACGATTCCCTTCGGGGCTGCTGAAGTGAAGAGGGAAGGAGCAGACGTAACGGTGGTTGCGACGCTTTACATGGTACACAAAGCGCTTAAAGCGGCTAAAACCCTTGAAAACGATGGGGTAAGCGTGGAAGTTGTTGACCCCAGAACTCTTACGCCGCTGGACAAGCAGGCAATAGTTAGGTCTGTTAAAAAAACAGGCAGACTTGTAATCGTCAGCGAAGACTGCCTAACCGCAGGAGTCAGCGCAGAAATTGCTGCAGTAGCTGCTGAAGAAGCGCTGGACTATCTGGATGCCCCTATAAAACGCGTTGCTGAGCCAGATACGCCCATCCCGTTCAGCCCAACTCTGGAGCAACACGTAATACCAAGCGAGGAAACCATAATCAAAGCAGTTAAAGAAGTGATTTAGAAAATGGTAACCAAAGTTGTCATGCCAAAGCTCAGCCTGACCATGAAGGAAGGAACCGTCGGCAAATGGTACAAGAAAGAAGGCGAAACCGTAGAAAAAGGCGAACCCATTGTAGAGTTAATCTCCGAAAAAGCAACCTACGACCTTGAAGCCCCAGCCACAGGCGTTTTACGGAAAATTCTAGTCGCCGAAGGCGTTGACGCTCCTGTTGACGGCGTTTTAGCGTTGATAACTGCTCCAGACGAGGAAATCTCAAAAGAAATAGAAGAAACACTTCAACCTGCTCAAGCATTGGCTGAAACTGAAGAAAAGGTTCGAGCTTCGCCAGCAGCAAAACGCCTAGCAAAAGAACATGGAATCGACTTGTCCTTTGTTAAAGGTAGCGGGCCTGAAGGCAGAATAGTCGAAGAAGACGTTAAACGCTGCATTGCGGAAAGCGGCAAAGCAGCGCCAAAAATCAAGGAAACCTTAACGCTTACAGGTTTCAGAAAAACGTCTGCTGAAAAACTTGCTGCAAGCTTCAGAACCGCGCCACACAGCACGGTGATAATGGAGGTTGACGCTTCAAACGCAAAAAAGCTGCATGAAGAACTTCAGGTTTCCTACACGGCAATTCTCGTGAAGATAACCGCAAAAGCGCTTCTTGAGCACCCGATGCTTAACTCAACATTAGACGGAAACAAAATCAAGATTTTTGAAGACGTCAACATTGGCGTCGCCGTTGCCACGGACAACGGCCTGGTTGTTCCTGTTGTGCACGAGGCTAACAAAAAGACTGTGAGAGAAATAAACAGCATTATAGAGGGTTTTATGGAAAAGGCGAAACAGGGAAAATTCACGAAGGAAGAGTTGACAGGCGGAACCTTCACCATAACCAACTTGGGCATGTACGGCGTTGACTTCTTTCTGCCAATCATAAACCCACCTGAAGCCGCCATCCTCGGCGTGGGCAGAATCGCTGAAAAACCGGTGGTTTCAGAGGGAAAAATCGAAATTTCGCCTGTTTTGATGTTGAGTCTTGCTTACGACCATCGTATTGTTGACGGAGCACCCGCCACCCAGTTCCTAAAAAGCATAAAAGAAAAACTTGAAAGAGTCTCGGCCAGCGAAATTTGAGTTTACGTCTTAATGTGGAACCTTAGTTTTCGGTTTTTCGTCCTTTATCAGCGTTATGCCCCGCGTCGTCATTATTGACCCCGCCCAAACCATGATTATGAAGAGGAAGAAGATTAGGCACGCATTGCTGAAGGCGACAAGGGCTCTGTGAAAGTCAGAATCGGCGCCTGTTGGTTGGGGAATCAGTTGGGGTATTTGGGTTCCGCTTAGAAAAACCCACAGCGCTAGGCAAGCGGGCAAAATTATAAAGACTAGGCCTACGGCTAGAAGGAAGTATCCAGTAGCCTTTTCTGCTCTTTCCATTGTTTTGGATTCCATGATAGAAAGAAAAATCTTTTTGCGCTTTTAAGCCTTACCACAACACGCAAAAGTAAGCCACGTTTTGGAAAGTCTTAAGTGCATTGCCAGCGGGAGAAACCAGTGAACGGCAATGAAAGTGGCAATGTACTACAGCCAAAACGACATAAGAATCGAGTCTGTCCCGCGCCCGAAGATAGGCGACGGCGAGGTTCTTGTTGAGATGAAAGCATGTGGAGTTTGCGGTTCTGACCTAATGAGCTGGTATCTTGAAGCCCGCGCGCCTCTGGTGCTGGGACATGAACCGGCAGGAGTCATAGCTGAAAAAGGAAGCCTTGTCAAAGATTTTGAGGTTGGAGACCGAGTTTTTGTGCATCACCATGTTGCCTGCCTAAAATGCCACTACTGCCTACGTGGAGACTACACCCTATGCAAGCAGTTTCATGAGACAAACATTGACCCAGGCGGATTTGCCGAGTACTTTAGGGTTCCTGCAGCCAACTTGCAGCTGGATACGCTTAAGATTCCAGACACGCTTTCTTTCGACGAAGCTACCTTAATCGAGCCTGCGGCATGCTGTTTAAGGGCGTTGAAGAAGTGTAGCCTTCAGAGGGGCGACGTAGTTGTTGTGGTTGGCGCTGGAGCCACGGGAATTATTCATGTTGCGCTGTCAAAGATTTTGGGAGCCGCAAAAGTGTTTGTTAGTGACTTGTTTGATTATCGTTTGGATGTTGCAGAAAAGTTTGGTGCAGATTGCCTCGTGAACCCTCAGAGGGAAAGCTTGGCAGAGGCTGTTGAGGCTGAAACAAGCAATAGAGGAGCAGACTTGGTGGTGGTGACCGCGCCGAGCCTCGAAGCTTATCAGACGGGCTTGAAGGTCTGCCGAAAAGGAGGAAAGCTTTGCGTGTTTGCTCCAACAAAACCCGGCGTGCACATGCGGTTAAGCCCGAAGGAGCTTTTCTTTTCCGAAGTGCAGATAATTCCATCGTATTCAACATCGCACTTAGAAACTCGTGCGGTTGCTGAGCTTATGGCTTCGCGAAAGCTTGACTTAAGAAGGCTGATAACCCACCGCTTTCCGCTTGACGAGACAGCGAAAGCCTTTAAGACGGCGTTGGAAAGTAGGGAAAGCATAAAAGTTTTGGTTGTTAACGGGTGAGGTAAACTTGAAAGCAGCAATGCTCTATGGTGTAAGAGACCTTCGCGTGGAAGACGTTGAAGTCCCAGAAATCAACACAGGCGAAGTTCTTGCAAAGATAAGGGCGGCTATCACGTGCGGGACTGATTTGAAGATTTTCCAGAGAGGATACGTTGAAAAGGTGATAAAACTTCCCACAATCTTTGGCCACGAGTGGGCTGGAGAGGTCGTCGAGGTTGGTGACGGTTTAGAATGGCCTAAAAAGGGAATGAGAATCCGCGCAGGCAACAGCGCGCCTTGCTTGCGTTGCCCGATGTGTCAAAGAGGAAAGTATAACCTTTGCGAGAACATGATCTGGCTTTGGGGCGCATATGCAGAATA
>JAWAPV010000106.1:0-5155 GCA_038894255.1 Bathyarchaeia archaeon | reverse complement strand
TCGCGCTTATCTTCAACCCAACCGCCTCCCAATACTCTTCATCATACAAAACTTCACCCACGTAACCTTCAACCCTCCTATACTCCTTAAGCAACTGCTTACCCAGCAAAGTTAGCTCAGCACCGCCGCCTCCAGCTATCCCCCCCTTAAAAGTCCTCACCACAGGCCTGCCCATAGTGCTGCTTATCTTGGCAAGGTAGTTCCAAACATACCGATAAGACATCCCAAGCTTCCGAGCAGCTTTCGAAATAGAATTCTCTTCGCCAATTGCCTGCAAGATTTTGGCGCCGCCACTACCAAGAACAGGCTTTCCCTTGTATTCAAGCCAGACTTTGGCCGTGGGTCTTGCCTTTTCTGTGGCGGGCATGTTTTTGTTTATGTGCCGTTATGCTTATAAAGTTGCAACGTTAGCGATATATACACTTATGCATAACGACCCTCTGGTGATACAGAAAACTTGCCAACAAAAAAGCGGACAATTGCCCTAATTCTGGTTGCTGTAACAGTAAGCACGCTTGCATACGAAGAGTATCAAGGATTCGAAAAATCAGCAGTCGTGTTGGCTACCACAACAAGCACTTACGATTCGGGTTTGCTGGATTATCTCATGCCACGGTTTGAAAGTAAACATCATGTAAAGGTTCACATCCTTTCAGCAGGCACGGGACAGGCGATAGAATTAGCTAAGAGAGGCGGCGCGGATGTTATTTTAGTCCATTCAAAGCAGCTGGAACTAGAATTCGTTAAAAGCACTTTTGGCATTCACCGAGTTGGAGTGATGTATAACAATTTTGTAATAATAGGCCCTGCCAGCGACCCAGCCGCCATAAACGGTTTATCCAACGCTGCAGAAGCATTTAGAAAAATTGCAGAAGAAGGCAAAAGAAACCGCGCACTTTTTGTTTCCCGCGCTGACAAGTCTGGAACAAACATGCTTGAGTTAAGCATTTGGAACGAAACTGGAACCGTGCCTTCCAGCAGAACCCACGGGTGGTATTTGGAAGTGGGCGGAGGCATGGGGGCAACGCTGCGTATGGCTAACGAGAAAAAGGCTTACACGCTCACAGACGAAGCCACGTGGCTGTCTTTTAAGGCTCAGTTGCCTAATTTAACTGTTCTAGTCCAAGGAGATACGCTTTTGATGAATCCCTACGCCGTAATCCTCGTCAACCCAGAAAAGTATCCGAAGAGAAATTACAGAGGCGCTTTAACTTTGGCAAAATGGATGATTTCTGAAGAAGGCCAAACCCTCATAGCAAACTTTACGAAAGAAAATATCACCCTGTTCACGCCGATGGCCCGCAATGTCGAATTAGCTTGCGCCTTAGGTTTCCCTGAACAGGAAAAGGAGCTTGCTTGGTATGACAGCCAAACACCATAAAAAATTAAAGGAATATTCACGGACCAAACAACGTTTTGGCTTCAAGTTTTTGCCAGAGTTAAAGCAATAGGATTGTGAATGTGAATGTTTGAAAATGTTTTTTGGGAAGAAATTTTGAACATAACCTTGCTGTCTCTGCGCGTTTCAGGCGCATCTGTCCTTATAGGCGCTCTGATAGGCATACCCGTCGGAACCCTTTTAGGATTCAAACATTTCAGAGGAAAACAAACGCTCATGAAATTCGTCGACATCATGATTAAAAGCATTGTAAACACGTTAATGGGTTTGCCGCCAGTTGTTGTTGGACTTGTCGTCTACCTTTCCTTAACCGCGTCAGGGCCTCTGGGTTTTCTTGGGCTGCTTTACACGCCTTCTGCCATGATAATAACTCAGCTTGTCATGGTGGTTCCCATAATTATCGGCGTTACCATGTCGGCGGTTGGAGGTGTTGAGAAAACAGTGCGAGAAAAAGCTTTGTCGCTTGGCGCAACTGACCGCCAAGCTGCATGGGTTGTCCTTAAAGAGGCTCGTGCGGGCGTGCTCACCTCGGTTATCGTGGCTTTTGGAGCCGCAATTTCGGAAGTTGGAGGCATAATGATTACGGGCGGCAACATCCGATGGGCAACGCGAACCTTGACGACCGCCATTGTAGTTGAAACCGAGCTCGGCAACTTTTCTCTGGCACTTTCGCTTGGAATTATTCTGCTTCTAATAGCCTTCGCGATAAACCTTACGTTAACCATAATCCAGCTGAAAGGAGCAAAGAGATAGTTGCCCACGGTGGAAGTGCAAAATCTCTTCAAGGAATATGCTGGAAAGCAAGTTCTGAGAGACATCAATTTCAAAGCTAGAAACGGAGAAATTTTTGTTCTTGTAGGCCCAAACGGCGCCGGCAAAACTACTCTTCTTAGGATACTTGATTTGCTTGAGGAACCCACGTGTGGTAAGGTCATGTTTGACGGCGAAAACGTAGACTATACGACGAAAAACAAAACGGCCTTGCGAAGAAAAATCGGCGTGGTCTTTCAGCAAACACTGCTCTTCAATGCAAGCGTATTTGACAATGTGGCATACGGACTGAAGGTCAGAGGTGAAAAAGGCGATATAGAGCAGAAAGTTAAAGAGGCGTTGGAGCTTGTGCAACTTCACGGTTTTGAAACAAAAAACGCGCTAACCCTGTCAGGCGGAGAAGCACAAAGAGTCGCCTTAGCCCAAGCAATAATCACTAACCCACAGCTGCTCCTTCTTGATGAACCCACCGCGAACCTTGACCCAAGAAACGTTTCCATAATTGAGCAGGTTCTTTCAAGCGTTAATCAGGAAAAGAAAACGACAATAATAATGACCACGCACAACCTGCATCAAGCCGAGAATCTGGCCCAGCAAGTGGCCGTGCTTAACGAGGGAAAAATCGAAGAAATTGGCACTTATCAGGAGATTTTTTGGAAACCAACAAAAGCCGCTAAAAACTTTGCCAGACTCGAAAACGTTTTTTTAGGTATTTCAAAAATCTCCGCTGAAGGCACGTCGGTCATAGATGTCGGTGAAGGTGTGCAGATTGAAGCTGCCGCCAAGCAGGAAGGCCACGTGATGTTTCACGTTCCGCCAGAAGACATCATCCTATCAACAAGCCCAATAGTTTCAAGCGCCAGAAACGTTTTCGAAGGCAAAATAATACAATTATCGGATCTCGAATCGGTTGTCAAGCTGAGGGTTCGTGCAAAAAAGGACTTTGTTGTTCAGATAACTAAGAGGTCGTTTAATGAGATGCGCCTCAATATTGATTCAAGGGTGTTCCTTGCCTTCAAAGCTTCGTCAGTTCAGCTAAAACCCAGCTCTAAAATCTAAGCAATGTTAATTCTAAAAACGTGTTCTTTTGTGCTCTTAATGTATCATTTTTTGACAAGCCTAGCTTTTCTTATGATAAAAGTGTTCGAGTTGCCTTTAGCCTCTACCAAAAAATCAAGAACCACAATCTTTTTCTTAAACATAGGCGCATCTAACACGGTGGTTTCGATTTCGCCACCCTCTCCCGAAGGGCTCACACCGTACTCGCCTCTCAGCCTTAGCAGTTCCTCAATAAGCTTTTCATCCAGCTCTCTTCCTACCCACGAGCGGTCAAAGGGGTGTGCGAACGCGCCTGAGATTAGGACTTTAAAGCCTTTTGCCACGATCTCTCTAAGCAACTCCTCTTGGTTCTTCTTCCACAAGGGGTTCATGCAGCACAAGCCCAGTTCATTGCATACTTTTTGAATTCGACTGGACTGGTAAAC
This sequence comes from Bathyarchaeia archaeon, assembly GCA_038894255.1. Classification (GTDB taxonomy): domain Archaea; phylum Thermoproteota; class Bathyarchaeia; order Bathyarchaeales; family Bathycorpusculaceae; genus JAWAPV01. The sequence goes on along the minus strand of JAWAPV010000106.1, from coordinate 1,501 downwards.
TGATTCCACTGCGCCTGTCACAACTCCGTCAATTCCAAACCGCCTTTTTGCCTCAACCAACGCTTTTTTGAGGTCGCCAAGCTCGTCCTCCTTTTTTCCTTCAGTTGTCTTCTGAATCAGCGGTAAGCCAATGGCTTTGGCTTGTAACCTTGTGAGGCGTATGTTGGGCGTGTGAAACATGTAGCTTTCTTTGTTTTTCGAAACGATTGTGACTAGGCAGGCGACTTCGTTGTTTTCCATGGCTTTTTGTATTGCGAGAGTTGAATCCTTGCCACCTGAGAACAAAACGGCTACCCGCATGTGCTAAACTGGCTCCGATTTGTTTCTACCGTTTAGCCGGGATTATCTCAATCCAGTAGCCGTCTGGGTCTTCGATGAAGTATATGCCCATTGCCTTGTTCTCATAACATATGCAGCCCATTTTCTCGTGAAGCGCATGTGCAGCGGTAAAATCATCCACTGTGAAAGCTAGGTGAAACTCGTTGTCTCCTAAATCGTAGGGCGTTTTTCGGTCTTTCAGCCAAGTCAGCTCGAGCTTATGCTCGGTTTTTTCGTCGCCGAGAAAGACAAGTACAAAGCTGCCGTCAGAAGCCTCGTGCCGCCGCACTTCCACTAAACCCAAAGCTTCCTTGTAGAAAGCCAAGCTTTTATCCAAGTTTAACACATTAAAGTTGTTGTGCGCAAACCTAAAGTTCATCACGTTCCACTCTCCCACAGCAACACTCTTAGTCTTCGCCTATTTTGAAGGTTTCTGGCTCGTCCTTGCATAAAATGGCTTTCAACTCGCGCGCGCTAAGCTCTTTCACAAGCGTTTGGATTTCTTTTTTTGCGGCTTTCAAATGGTTTTCTAACAGGATTTTGTCTCGGTAAACAACGCCCGCAAGCTGACATATCTTCTCAAACTTTATGAACCACTCTAGCTTTCCCGTGTTCTTGTTGATGTCGAAGGTTACGGGCCCAGCCACGCATGTTTCGGGCTTCACTGGGTGAATAAGACATTTCCGCGTGCGTGCATCATGAAAAACGCAGTACCCATCGGCTTTCACTCTTGGAAAAACATATTCTTCTTCCACGAAAGCGTCTTCAACCATTATGCCTTCCTTCCTCAAATAATCCTCAATGATTCTTCTTCTCTTGGCAGTTATGGGGGGCAAGGTTCCAAAACAGCAACTATATGATTGACATGTGCGGCAAACGTCAAAAAAATTGGTTTGTCTCGTTTTTCCCCGTTTTTGCGTCATACCCATACCGCTTCTCGCTGTTTAGAAGTATGGTTCATTATTTTCGAGGCTTTTTATAAGGCTTAAGTAAACGTGCAGTACAGCTTCTCGCAAACTGGTTTTCTGCGCCTTCTTTTTGACTTTTTCAAGAATAATTTCCGATAAGCTTCCTTTCTCAACCCTTTTCTGAATGAGAGGCAAATAGTTTTTTTCTTCAAAGGTGGCGTTGTCCCAAGCTACACGGAGATAGTAAGCGCATATTTGTCTGGCAGTTTTGCCTT